>JAUWKW010000154.1 GCA_030614035.1 Chromatiales bacterium
GACCCCGGATTTGTTTCGACGGGCAGTTGCGACAGTGATATCACGTTTATTGACGGCGACAAAGGCGTGCTCCTGTACCGCGGTTACCCGGTAGAGCAACTCGCCGAGCACTCCAGTTTCATCGAAGTTGCCTATCTCCTTTTATACGGTGATTTGCCGAGTGCCGACGAATTGTCGGAATTTAATGAATCCATTCGCCGGCACACGATGCTTAACGAGGGCATGCTGCGATTCTTCAACGGCTTCCGTTACGATGCGCATCCGATGGCGGTCTTATCCGCGGTAGTGGGCTCGATGTCGGCCTACTATCACGACACGATGGACGTAAACGATCCACGCGCCAGGGAAGTCTTCACACATCGCATTGTGGCCAAATTGCCAACGATCGCTGCCGCAGCGCACAAACTGACGGCCGGGCAGCCCTACATATATCCGCGCAACGACCTGAACTACGCGGAAAACCTGCTGCACATGCTGTTCGCGGTGCCGGCGGAGACTTACGAGATCGACGAGGTCGCTGCTGAGGCGCTTGATCTGCTGTTTATTCTGCATGCCGATCACGAACAAAATTGTTCGACGTCAACGGTCCGCATGGCTGGCAGTTCAGGCGCTAATCCTTACTCGGCTATCGCTGCCGGCATTTCCGCGCTCTGGGGACCGGCACACGGTGGTGCTAACGAGGCCGTGCTACGCATGCTCAGGGAGATTGGCGACGTCAAGAATATTCCGAAGTTCGTCGAAAAAGCCAAAGACAAGGATGACCCGTTCAGGCTGATGGGCTTTGGTCACCGCGTCTACAAGAACTTCGATCCGCGGGCGACGATCATTCGCGAGATGTGCCACAAGGTTCTCGCAAAAAAGGTACGGCATGACGGGCCGCTTTTTGAGCTGGCGTTGAAGCTCGAGGAAATGGCGCTGAAGGACGACTATTTTATTGAAAAGAATCTCTATCCGAACGTCGATTTCTATTCGGGTATTATCTACCGGGCCTTAGGGATTCCAACATCGATGTTCACCGTCATGTTTGCGATAGGCAGAACAGTGGGCTGGGTCGCACACTGGCGGGAAATGATCACGGACGAGAACGGCCGCATCAGCAGACCGAGGCAGTTATATAATGGTTCGCCGCAGCGGGATTACGTCGCTGTTGAAAAGCGCAAATAACTTAGCTTATCTCTCTGACAAAAACTGTCGTAAAGATCCGTAGGAGCGCGCCCGAGCGCGCGACAAACACTAAAGGGCATGTTCAAAGAACATGCCCTTTAGTGTTTGTAAAGCGTGAATCAACCACCGCGAACAAACGAAGATCGTTTACGGACGATTTCGCATTTGTACTCACGGGCACTAAAGATCAATTTGCACCAATCCAATTCACATGTTTTGAAAGTGTAGGCAAATTGGGAGCGCGCTCCTACGGCTAATTCTCTAACAACCTCAAAATCACGTTCACATCAGCCCGCCGCATCGGCTTGCCATCGACCGGGCTAATCGGCGCCTGACGCACGCCATCGACCGGGAACACCGTCGCTTCGATAGCTGATTCACCGTGGGTGAAGCGAAACGCGGCAAACGTCTCGGCGCGGTCACGACGGCTCTTAAGCCGGCGATCGAATGGACGGTACTGCACCGAACTTTCCTCCAAGCGAACGGCAACCAACTCGGCGCTATCCGCAAAAACATGAAGGTTAACCGCGGAGTTTGCGCTGGCAGTGCCGTGTAACACCGGCCCAACCAGACGTGGCGCGAATGGCGCCAGCATTTCCATTGCAGACAAAGCTGCGCGACGCAGTACGCGAAGTAAGTCGACGTGTGATTCCCTGCCGAACAACAGCAGGTGTTCGCTGACTGCTTTTTCGATTTCAGTGTTGCCCGGCAACGACCCGCGCTCACTCATACCGAGCCGCTCGGCTGCCTTGAACTTGGCAACGCGGTAATCCTGGATGCCCTGCTCGACAATAATGCGCGCGGCCTCCTGCGCGAGAACCTGTCTCGCACGGTCGTCACCATTCGCCTGCCGTTTAGCCATTGTCTTCCGAAAAACCTGCTTGCCTAAAACAGTGTCTCGTTTTTCTGCGGATCCCCCGCAGCATTGAAAATATCGAGCTGTCCGTCGATCATTTCGCACTCGGGCACAAAAGCCTCGCGGAAATGCTCAAACATCACATCTTCAAACGGATGAGATGCGCTGGCCGGGCAACCGGTGGTCTTGGAGATGCGAACGGTAACGATACCCTCGGGCATTTCCATTTGCTCCTGGGGAACCCCTCGCAAAGCGATGCGCATAAATTCTATCCATATCGGCAGGGCGGTTCTCGAACCCTCCTCGCGCGGCCCAAGCGGCAGGTCGTCATCGTAGCCGACCCAGACGATACCAACGATCTTCGAGTTAAATCCTGCAAACCAGGCATCGCGGCGGTCATTTGATGTACCGGTTTTGCCGGACAGATCACTGCGCCCGAGCACGCGGGCACGTACCCCGGTGCCACGCCGGATTACATCTCGCATCGCATCCTGAATCAGAAACGCATTCTGCGGGCTGATGATTCTTTCCGCCTTTTTGACGTCGGCAAATAATTCGGGGGCAAGCGTTGCGTCCGGGTGATAAGACTCACCCATTTCCGCCATCTGCTCGAGCGAGAACGTCTGCTCGAGCTCTTTTATGAACAGAGCCTCTTCCTCTGAGATTTCCAGTTCGACCTCATCAACAACCCGATCATCCAACGGCGTCACCGGGTACCGGGGCTCCGACTGCGGCGTCAGGACTTCGGGCAACTCTTCCTCAGGCTCACACTCCGGGCAAACGACAAAGGGTTCTGCGCGATACAGGACCTCTTTATCCGGCCCAATGATTGAGTCAATGACATACGGTTTGACGGCGTAACCACCGTTAGCAAACGTTGCGTACCCCTGAGCCATGTCGAGTGGTGATGCAGATCCGCCACCGAGTGCCAGTGATCCGTTTCTAATCAACGCATCAGCAGGGAATCCGAATGGCGCAAGATGCCGAACGGCATTGCCGACGCCCGTGTTGTTCAGCAGCAAACGGACCGAGGCCAGATTCATCGATCGAACCATCGCTTCGCGGACACGTTGTTCGCCGTAGAATCGGCCGCTGTAGTTAACCGGCCGCCACAGGCGCTCAAGCGCGGCAGAGTTGATTACAACTGGTGCATCGAGTACGACAGTGGCAAGCGTATTGCCTGTCTCGAGCGCCGCAGAATAGATGAATGGCTTGAACGAAGAACCCGGCTGCCGTCTTGCCTGGGTTACGCGGTTGAATTTGCTGAGGGAAAAATCGAAACCGCCGGCAAGGCTGGTTATCGCACCGTCCAGAGGATCAACCGATACCAGCCCCGATTGCGCGTCTGGTATCTGCGCAAGCGCCCATCCGCCGATCGTTATCGGCATCAAATAAATAATATGTCCCGGCGCCACGACATCAGCCACGGTTTCCGGCGCCGGGCCAGTCGTTACGCGATCAACAAACGGCCGGGCCCAGGACATGCCATACCACTCAAGCTTCGTTGTGGTGCCGTCCTGCAAAACGACGTTGGCACTGTTGTCTTCGTTCAGCGCGGTTACTAACCCGACCGACAGTCCGCCAGGGTTACCGTAATCCTGCAATGCCCGTTTCACTGCATCCGGCCAGTCTGCATACGGTCCTGCAAAAACTTCCGGATCAAGTTCTACAGTGGCAATGGGCCCGCGATAGCCACGCCGCCGTGTGAATTCGAGCAGCCCGTTCCGTACCGCATAGTTCGCGGCACGTTGCAGGGTCGAATCCAGCGTCGTAACAACTTCGAATCCGGCGGAGTAAGTCGATTCGCCGTAACGCGACAGCATATCCCGCCGTACCATTTCGGCGACATAGGGCGCCGAAAGTTCGTTCGCTGTGCCATGCAACTTCGACTCCACCGGATAGGCCATGGCACTGTCCAGCTCATCGTCATCAATGTAATCGAGATCATGCATCCGGTTCAGCACATAGCTGCGACGCATCGATGCATTGGCAGGGCTCCTGACCGGGTTGTAGCTTGATGGCGCCGGTAGCACGCCAGCCAGTGTCGCTGCTTCTGCGATATTGATGTCGCTTAAGTTCTTACCGAAATAGACTTGTGCGGCGGCGGCAACACCGTATGCCCGTTGTCCAAAAAACATCTTGTTCAGGAACAGGGCCATGATCTCTTCTTTGGAAAATTCCTGTTCGATCTTGTAAGCAAGGAACGCTTCGCGGAGTTTGCGTGTGAACAACTGCTCGCGCGTCAGGAAATAGTCACGCGCCAGTTGTTGCGTAATCGTGCTGCCGCCCCCGGATATTTCACCGGTTCTGAGCATCGTGACGCTGGCGCGGAGGATGCCGAGATAGTCGATGCCCGGATGTTCGAAGTAGCGGCCATCTTCGGCAGCAACGAATGCATGCACGATGAAAGGTGGCAGGTCTGCATAAGTGACAAGAATGCGCCGCCGCTCTCCGACTTCTTCAATAAGGCGGCCGGCGCGGCTGAAAATCCGTAACGGAATCTGCAACGGGATCTCACGAATGGTTTCTGCCGGCGGCAGACTCGGCGCCACATAGTAATAGGCGCCAATCAGGCCGATGGCGATCATCAGCGACACGACCAGGCCCATGCCACCACACAAAATGA
>JAUWKW010000111.1 GCA_030614035.1 Chromatiales bacterium
TGTAGTCTTGCCATCTACCAGCCCGGCTCACGCGTCGATGACCATAGGCGAAAAGGCAAGAAAATGGTCGATCATCTGTAACGCTATTTCATGATTCGGAAACGTATACAAATTCGTCTGGTAGTCGGGCGAGGCCAAGCGAGTCGGCCGATCCACAGCCAATGGTGCTTCCGTTCGATCAGGGGCTGCGCCGCCGCAGCGCTGTTGGCATCTCTAATCGGGGCTTGTTCGATACCATTCGTGCCCGATACTGCCGTGGCGCAACCAAGCCCCAACGACTGCATAGTTATATTGCACGGGCTGGTTCGAACCAGTAATTCGATGGACAAACTTGCTGATTATCTCGAGGCTGCTGGCTATCGGGTTGTCAATACAAGTTACCCGTCGAGAGAAAAATCGATAGAGGAGCTGGCCATGGAATTTATTCCTCCGGCTCTGGAAAATTGTCGCGGACCGGGAATCGACCGGGTTCATTTTGTTACGCATTCGATGGGCGGCATTCTCGTTCGCTATTACCTCGAGCATGAGACGATCGATGATCTTGGACGGGTAGTCATGATAAGTCCGCCGAACCAGGGCAGTGAAGTTGTCGACCAGCTTTTTGATGTGCCGGGCTTCGAGGCAATCAATGGGCCCGCCGGCTTTCAGCTTGGCACCGGTGACAACAGCTTGCCGCTCCAGCTCGGGCCTGCCGAGTTTGAGGTTGGGATAATTGCTGGCGATTACACAACCAATTTAGTTTTCTCGTCGATGCTTCCGGGAAAGGATGACGGGAAGGTTACCGTCGAAAGGACCAAGCTCGCCGGCATGGCCGACTTCATCGTCGTTCATGAGCCGCATTCGCTGATAATGCGCGATGAGGACGTGATTCGGCAGGTGCTCTATTTTCTGCGATACGGTCACTTTTACCGCGAAGTCAGCGGGAGTGAACTGGGATCAGCGGTCGAGGTCGACTGCTCATTCGAGGCAGTCAGCTGCTGATAGTGAGTCGGAGTGTCTGAGCGTTCCCGAAACGCCCACCTGAATTACCGTGACTGAAGGAGCGCTCTACCTTGCACTGGCCGATTTACTTCTGGTCGTGCATTTTGCGTTCGTGGCTTTCGTCGTGGTCGGATTCATTCTGATCCTGGCCGGACTGTGGCGCGGCTGGAAATGGGTCAGGAACTTCTGGTTCCGAATATTTCATCTGTTGGCTATCGGCATCGTTGTAGCGCAGGCTTGGTTGGGTAAGGCCTGTCCACTTACCGTCTGGGAAAGCACGCTTCGGGCTAAAGCGGGTGCAGCAGGATATAACGTCGACTTTCTCCAGTACTGGCTGCACAAGATTCTGTATTTCAATGCTCCTGCTTGGGTTTTTACACTGGCCTATACGGTATTTGCTGCCCTTGTTCTGCTGGTTTGGTTATTCGGTGACCGCCTGCAGGATTGGCGTCGGGGCTACAAAAATTAGTGCGAACGCGCTAATTGAGTTATGGTAGGCGAGCTTTTCGGGGGGATGGCTTCTACTGGGCGAGTAGTCTGTTTCAGATGTCAGTTAATTTTTCCGGAAAGTGTTATCTGCTGTTGGGCATTTTGTGTGTTGGGTGCTCGACGGCGTTGTAACGATCAATGCATGTTTTTTTAGAGAACTTTAGATGAACATATATGTTGGCAATCTGCCTTATACCATTACAGAAGATGAACTGCGCGGTGTTTTCGCCGATCACGGTGAAGTTGCGACCGTAAACATCATTACTGATAAATTCTCTGGCCAGTCCAAAGGTTTTGGATTTGTCGAGATGCCAAATCAGGCAGAGGCAGAAGAGGCGATCGGAACTTTGAATGAAAGTGACGTCAAGGGACGAAACATAAAGGTCAATCAGGCTCGACCCAGAGAAGAACGTCCTCAGCGTAGCCCAAGATATTGACGCTTGCCGCGGCGCAGCGCCGGCCTGCGTAACCCCTGTCCCCGTAGCGTTTCCGGAGGCTAGAAAAGACTCCACGGGAGCGTTTAATCGGGGGGGAGAGATGGCGGAATTCATTGCCACAATCTGTGCTGGGCTGTGGTCAGGCGGGTGTATTTACCTGAGCCTCGTTCAGCATCCTGCAGCACATCGCGCCGGTCCCGATATCGCCGCCGCTCTTTTCCGCCCGATGTCCGCACGCGCCGCACCGATGTTTATCGTGCTCGCTCTCGTTGGCACCGTGGCCGGCGTGTATGCGTGGTTTCAGGGTGCAGGCATCAGCTGGCTGATTGGCGCCATGTTCCTCGGGGCTATGTTTCCATTTACGGCGATACTGATTGTGCCAACGAACCGCAGGTTGCTGAAAATTAAACCAGGTGAGGTTGGGGGTAGCGAGGAATTGTTTGCGCGTTGGGGTCGGTTGCACGGATTGCGGGCTTTACTTGGAAGCATTGCGTTTCTAGTTTTTGTTGCCGCGTTGACTTTTAATTGAGTTTCGGAATCGGTAGTCGATCATTGGTATTGGGGTAGTAAGCCATGACTGACACGGACAACCGGGAGCTGTTGTACGAGGCAAAGTTTACCGTTTCGAAAGTGACGGATTTTGGAATTGGCTTGGATGTGCTGCGTAAGAATAGTGCAGAGATTCCGGACGGCGGTTTGCATTTTCACGTGGCTTTCGAAGGAAACATCACCGGCCAGCGGCTCAGCGGGTCTGTCCGAGGTGTGGATCATGTGCACGTCCGACCCGATGGCGGTATCTCACTGCATATTCACGGGGTGATTTCGACTCCGGAAGGCGCAAGGATTGCGCTATCGGCAGAGGGAACCGGCACCATGGACGACGACACTGGTCTGTTGCAGGTGGACCAGGAAGTTTCACTGTATTCGTCGTTTTCGGACTACCAGTGGGTCAATGGACTCCCAATTTTTTGCGTAGGTCACGTGCTGCCGGGGGAAGACGAGATCCGTCTTTCTGCGTTCACCTGAACTGAGAATGGAAAATACTGGTGCGGACGGACCGGGAGAATCCCGCAGCACCCATGCCCGTAATAAAAGCAGAATCGCTATGGCAACAGACGCAAGAGACGATACCCAGCCGGAAGATAGCGCCGGATCAAAGGCAGCGATTTTGCAGATTATCGGCAACGTGCTCGTCGCCCGATCACTGGCGATTGTTGCCGAGCTGGGTTTGGCTGATCTGGTCCAAACAGAGCCGCAGAGTGTAACGCAGCTCGCGCACGCGACCGGAACCCACGCGGACTCCCTGTATCGCCTGTTGCGGATGCTGGCATCCTATGGAGTATTCGCCGAGGACGATGGAGGCTTGTTCCACCCCACGCCCATGTCCTTACTGCTGGAAACGGATCGACCGGACTCCCTGCGGGATCTGCTCACGCTTGGCTGGCAAGACATTGCCTGGGATACCTACCGGCAACTACCGCACACGATTCGGACCGGAGAAACGGCCTTCGATGCAGCGTTCGGCGCCACGTTCTTTGATTATCTGGCCGGTCATCCGGAGGCGAATGCGAGCTTCGATTCGGCAATGGCATTATTTTCCGGACCCGAGAACGGCATGATCGCGGCCGCCTATGACTTCGGCCAGTTTGCCCGGATCGTCGACGTCGGTGGTGGTACCGGCGGTCTTATGGCCGCCATCCTGAGCGCCCACCAGGGCGTGCGCGGCGTATTGTTCGATCAGCCGCAAGTCGTGGCAAATATGACCGGGATCGAAGCATCCGCAATCCGCGAGCGCTGCGAGCCAATTGGAGGTGATTTTTTCGAGTCGGTGCCGGCAGCGGCCGACGCATATATCATGAAGCGCATCCTTCACGATTGGGATGACGAAGCGGCGATTCGTCTCCTGCTACGCTGCCGGGAAGCGATGAATACCGACGCGCGTGTCCTGGTAATTGACGCCGTGATGCAAGCAGGCAATGCTCCGGACCCGAACAAATTCATGGATGTAAGCATTATGGCGCTGACCCGTGGACGGGAGCGCAGCGAAACTGAATTTCAGAGGCTGTTTACCGAGGCGGGCTTGCGTTGTACCGAGGTTTTTCCGACCGAGTTGCCATCGACGCTATCGATCATCGAAGGCGTTCGGGCCTAGACCGCGACATACCCTTTCACCTTCTGTCTTTTTCCAAGCGTTCGGGCAAACGCGAGGCGTGTTTGCCAATCCCTGTCTATGGAACGCAAACCCCGCTTGCATTGATGGACGTCGCTTGATGCGATGATCGAACGAAGACGCTGCGTAATTCCTATGAAAATGCTCGACGCTTATCGCGATTTCTTTTCCCACAGGGAGATTGAAGGTTATTCGGGTTTGCCGTTCTGGCGCCGAAAGGCACTCGACTTTCGGGTCATCGTGATTGCACTCAGTACGGGGGGCTTCTGGAAAGCTGTGCTGATCGTCGCTGCGTTGGCGTTGGCGATCGAAACCGTAGCGCTCAAGCTCGATTTGCGCGACTGGCGGCTCGAATTCGCCCGGATGTCGCTGTTCCTTATCATCGCTCCGTGGATTGCAGCCGGCCGGAAGCGGCATCTGCGTGTGCTGCTGCGGCAGGGCCGCCAGGATCCCTAGGAGACGCAGCGCTTTGTCGCAGTGCAAGTGTGGTTGGTACCGGCCAGTGGGAGTGGTCTAATAGACCGAATGAAGACACTGATTCGCATCATTGGATATCTGGTCGGTGGCCTGATCCTGATCGGTGTGCTGTTTGGCGTCGCAGTATTGGTTTTCTTCGACCCGAATGACTACCGCGAACAGATTGAGGAGATCGTTGCTCAGGAAACCGGACGAACCCTTACAATTGAAGGCGACATTGGCCTTGCCGTGTTTCCCTGTTGCAGTGTCGAACTCAACCGAACCGTGTTGAGTAACCCGCCGGGATTTGGCGAGGATGTGTTTTTCAGTATCGATGCGGCCGCGGTCAGTCTGAAATTATGGCCGTTGATTGTGGACCAGCAGATAGAAATCGGCACCGTAGAATTGTCTGGCCTGCAGATCAACCTCGTGCAACGAGCCGACGGCGCGACTAACTGGGAATTTTCGTCGGGCCCGGCGGAACCGGAAACCGATACCTCCGAATCGGCGGCAGGAATGCCGGCGTTTAGTGTCGACGGCATTCAATTCGATCAGGGCCGAATCAGCTGGCAGGATGAAGCGGCTGGCACCAGTTATTTGGTTGACGAGATTAACGTGAAAACCGGAGCGATCGTCGAGGGCCAGGGCTTTGACCTGAACGCTTCGTGCCGCGTTTCTGGCCTGGCGCCGGACGTGATGCTGTTGGTCAATCTCGACAGCCGGGTCGAGTTCGACCCGGAGGTCAGCACCGTCGAACTTCAAAACCTGCAGACGGACCTGCGGCTGAACGGGCCGGGAGTTCCGGCAGATCGGGCCACCCTGACGTTGACCACCGACAAACTGGCAGCCGGTGGTCCGGCGAACCGGGTTGAAATCAGCGGCCTCGTCGTAGCGCTGGATTGGGCCGGGCTGACGGCACGCATTGACGGCGATGGGGTTGTCAGTGACGCCGAAACCGAGTTGTCCGGTGAACTGTCGATTGCGCCGTTTTCACCGCGCCGCCTGTTGGCGGATCTGGGCGAGCCGCCGATCGATACAGCCGAGCCGACCGTTCTGTCCAAGTTCGAACTGTCTGGCGGCTGGTTTCTGAGTGGGGACAGCGCCGGACTGCAATCGCGCACGATGCTAATCGATGACACG
>JAUWKW010000008.1 GCA_030614035.1 Chromatiales bacterium
ACGGCAACCGAGACCTTCGCGAAAACCGCTGAACAGATTCGTCGCATCCTGGATGAAGAGGGGCGCGATCCAGCGACCCTGCCGTTGTCCAAGCGTATTTATGTTGCGATTGACGATAAGCCGGAACGCGCAAAAGCTGGCCTCGACGAGTTTTTCGCGTATCGGTATCCATGGCAGATTAAGTCGCGGCCAAACTATGTGGCAGAAACCTGTGTCTGGGGCAAGCCGGAACAATGCATCGAGGGTATGAACGAGGCAGTTGCCGCGGGCGCGGAGATGATCTTGATCAACCCGCTCTGGGACTACGTGGAACAAATGGAACGATTTTCGGCGGAAGTATTTCCGCATGTTTCCTGACGAAGTTTCGCACCGCCAGACCTCGACCGGTTAATTCACCGCGACTCAGGAGGCGATTTGGTACTCGCGCGCATGACGGTTATGCACCGGCGCTAGCGGCAGTGCGCCGTAGGAACGCGCGATGGAATCTACCGGGACGTCCGCGTACAGCGTATCGCGGTGACGTGGGTTTCGGCCAATATTTCTGATCAGCGCATCCATGCTCTCGGGAGACAATTCCTGGCCATGCTCGGCCCCGGCGGCCCGGGATATCGATTCGTTCATCAGGGTGCCGCCAAGATCATTCGCACCTGCATTCAGACAGGCCGCGGCTCCCGCTTCACCAAGTTTTACCCAGGACACCTGAATGTTGGTGATCAGAGGATGCAGTACGAGCCGGGCCACCGCGTGCATCAATATGACCTCCCGGAACGTTGGCCCTGGCCGTGCCATGCCGCGGATGTACATGGGTGCTTCCATGTGTACAAATGGCAGTGGCACGAATTCGGTGATGCCCCCGGTGTCCTGTTGCAACGCGCGCAAACTCTGGAGGTGCCGGACCCAGCTCGCGGGCGTTTCCAGGTGCCCGAACATGATTGTGGACGTTGTGCGCAGGCCAACGCTGTGCGCCGTTCCTATGACGTCCAGCCATTCCCCGGCTGTGATCTTATCCGGACAAATGATTTGCCGCACCCGGTCATCGAGTATTTCTGCGGCGGTGCCGGGCAAGGTCCCGAGACCGGCCGCCTTGAGTCTGGTCAGAAATTCTGCAATTGATAGTCCCAGCGTGCTGGCGCCGTGGGTGACCTCCAGCGGTGAAAATGCATGCACGTGAATATCCGGCGCCGCAGATTTAACTGCCTGGCAGATTTCGAGGTAGGTATCACCGGTGAACGACGGATGAATGCCTCCCTGCAGGCAGACCTCCGTTCCACCGCGATTCCACGCTTCCTCGCTGCGGCGGGAGATTTCCGCCATATCCACCAGATAAGGGGTGCCCCGGAGGTTTTCGCTGGTCTTGCCCTTGGAAAAGGCGCAGAACTTGCACTTGTAGGTACACACATTGGTGTAATTGATGTTGCGATTGACGACGTAGGCCACCGTATCGCCGGACACTTCCTGGCGCAGCTCGTCAGCGGCCTGGCAGACCGCTTCAAAGGCTGGCCCCCGCGCGCCGAACAATCTCAATATTTCATCATCGTCCAGCCCGTCTCCGCGACGTGCTTTTGCAATTGAGGCCGATAAACGTGAATCAAGCCGACTCGCTCGAAGCGTTCGGGTTTGGCTCGGTAGACTGTTCGGTGTTTCGGCAACCGCTCCTGCAGCCCAATTCTCACAGCGGGCCAAACCGTCGCTGTCGGCCAGTTCCAGCACCGGTCGATAGAGATCACGGTGCAACCACTGTTCCCGCTCGGCAATGTACGCCGGATAAATCGTCAGGCGTTCCACCAGGTTCTTGCCTGCCAGGTTGGTTTCACGATCCAGGGCATCGAGTTCAGGCCACGGAGACTCCGGGTTGACATGGTCCGGCGTTACCGGTGATACGCCACCCCAGTCATTGATGCCGGCGTTGACTAATTGCTGCAAACGTCCAGGGTTCAAATTTGGCGGCGCCTGAATACTCATCGTTGGGCCAAAAATCTGCCGCGCCATCGCGATTGTCCACAGCATTTCTTCGAACGCAGGAGCCGGCGTATCCTTCATGATCGTGTCGAGTTTGGGCACGAAGTTCTGGATGATAATTTCCTGAAGGTGACCAAACTGCGCGTGCAGGTCCCGCAGCGCATAGAGGCTGTCGATACGCTCCGCCCGGGATTCTCCAATCCCAATCAATATGCCGCTGGTCAGCGGCACTTTTGCCAGGCCGGCATCACGTATTGCCGCCAGACGTATTTCCGGGTCTTTATCCGGTGACCCGAAATGTGGTCCGCCTTGCTCGAATAA
Organism: Chromatiales bacterium; assembly: GCA_030614035.1. Classification (GTDB taxonomy): domain Bacteria; phylum Pseudomonadota; class Gammaproteobacteria; order Steroidobacterales; genus JAPUGB01. The sequence continues at coordinate 2,281 of JAUWKW010000008.1, forward strand.
TCTGCGCGCCGACGATTCCAGCATGATGCCCATGGACGGTGAGTGGTCGCGCAACATTGTGTAATCGGCCAGGCTCATGACGCCGGGGTTCAGGTGTGGCAGCAAGCCCGTCTCGCTGAGAACGAGACCGGCCATCTCGTGGAGGTAAGACAGCGTGGATTCGTGGCCGTGTTCTCGCAGTGCATCTCGAGCCGCGCGATAACGCAGCTCCGGTTTGTCACCGAGAGTAAACAGTGCTTCCTTGCAGCCTTGCGCTTGGCCGCGCAGCGCTATATCGAGCACCTGCTCGGGAGTCAGATAAGCACTGTCGAGTCGCCGCGGCGTCTTGGCATAAGTGCAGTAATGGCAGACGTCCCGACATAGTTCGGTCAGTGGAATAAACACCTTGCGCGAATACGAAACCTGGTCCCCCCATGCCTGATCCCGCAGCTGCGCCGCTTCCCGCATCAGCTCCGACAGGGGGGTGTCGCGTCCCAGCTCGTTGGCCGCTTCCTTTGTCAACGTTGTCCCGTCAAACGGGCTCATGCAATGGCCCCCTTCTTTGGGTGTCGGAGTCTGTCGGCAATGCCGGATTCGGCCAGGTAAGCCGAGGTGTGTTTCGTTCCCTTTTGTTCCAGCAGCCATTCCAGGTCATCCGGCCGGTCGATGTCGCGTTCGAATGCCTGCACATCGGTGCGTGTTGCGCTGAGACCGTTTTTCCGCGCGGTCATCAAAAATCTACGTGCACTGTCTGGACCAAACTGCGCCGCGACCGCATTGGGCGGGGTCGCGACCAGTGCGTTGGTACCGCCATCGTGGACGGCCGGACACACAGTCAGGGCTCCCCGATGACCCCTGCACAGTTCATCAATTTCGCTTGCACGGACTGTCGGCAGGTCGACTGGCAGAATTACTAATTCATTGACGCCCGCGTCGGTCAATCTTGCAGTTGCCGAATCGATACTTGCGTTTAAGCCTGCTCCGGATTGTTCCTGAATGATCTGATATCCGTGATGCAAGCCGTAGTCGATAAGTTCCGCGTCTTCGGTCAGTAACACAATCGTGTCTATTTCTTCCGCTGCATCAAGTGCCTCGAGCATGTCCTTGAGCATAGCCCAGGATAGTGCGGCGCATTCCTGGTCCAGTAGCACCGACGTAAGGCGCGTCTTGGCTTGCGAAGGAGACTTAACCGGTAACAGTGCCCACATCTCCGCCACCTTTCTCTCGTGAATCGATCGTCGACGCAAATTTAATCGCTACGCGGGCAAGCTCAATTTTATCTGTCATGGATTTCATCACTGTCTGTGCAGAAGTTACAGCAATTCCCATTGCCGAAATTTTCTCCGTGTAATCCGAATCCGATTGGTCGATGATCATGCCGTCGATAATATCCCGATAATGCCGGGCAATTTCGACCGGGGATACGTCAGCGCCCAGTTCGTTCATTATTTTTGCCGTCGGTCCCTTGATTGCCTGACCCCCTACGATCGGTGACACAGCAATCACTGGCGCATCGAGCGACTTGATAGCAGCCTTAATGTCGCTTATGGCCAGGATCGGGTCAATACTAAGGTAGGGATTTGACGGCGTCAGCACCACAGCTTCAAGGCCCGGACAGGCCAATGCCTCAAGCGCTACGGGCGAGGCCTTAGCCGAATTTGCGCCTTCGTATACGAATCCACTTACCTGCGGTCGTGCTGCCAGCCGAACGAAATAGTCCTGAAATTCGAGGAAACCATCACTGGTTTGCAGCATGGTGCGAATCCGGCTATCTGTCATTGGAACGATTTGCGCCGCGATCGCGAGATGCTCGCAGAGCTCTTTGGTGACCTCGCTCAGTGATATTCCGCTATCGAGCAAACGGGTTCGCTCGACATTGGTTGCCAGGTCACGGTCACCGAGTTGGAACCAGGTATCGGCCCCGAGTTCCTCCAGCGCGGCCATAAAGTCCCAGGTTTCGTTGGTGACACCCCAGCCGGTATCCGGATTGGCCAAGCCAGCCAGCGAATACATCAGAGTATCCAGGTCAGGCGATACATGCACACCCAGGTGTTCGAAATCGTCACCGGTGTTCGCGATGATGCACAACTGCTCGGGTTCCACGACTTCATTGAGGCCCACGACGAGTTTGGAACCACCGACGCCACCTGACAACGCGACAAGTCGAAAGCTTCGGTTCGTGTTCTGCTTCACTTGGTTTTGTACTTAACGAAACAGGTCTTCGTCGGCCGGCCGCAACAGTTCGGCGGCACTCTGATCAGAGCGGCCCGCGCCGAGACCCCTGACGATAACTGCGGGCACTGCCTCCGCGGCTTCACCCATTAATAATTCGGCTGCTGCAGCAATAGCATCGCCGACTGCGTGTTCGCTGACCTCCAGTTCGCGACCGAACAGATCCGAATGTCCCCGCAGGTTGTCAAGTGCGACGACTCCCGCGCTGCCCAGTGCCATCCCGGTTGTGCCCAGGCGCCAGGCACGGCCGACACTATCCGCGATTATCACCCCGATATTAATTCCGAATTGATTCTGCAGACCTTGACGTATCCGTTCCGCCGAGCCGTCCGGATCGACCGGAAGCAGCAATACCCAATCCTTGTCCGAGCGCACATTGGAGCGATCGATTCCTGCATTGGCCAGCACATAGCCGAGTCGATGTTCAACAATAACTACTCCGGGCTTTTTGCGGATAACCTGCCGGGACTCGCCCAGGATCAATTCCATCAGTCGTGGATCTTTGTCGACTTCGTCCGCGAGCTTGCGTGCTTCCGCTGACGGGTTCACGGTGTCCAGGTGAACAGCACGACCTTCCGCTTTCGATATGATTTTTTGCGCGAGAACAAGTATGTCCCCGTCCTCGGGTTTCTGGTCTGGCAAAGCCAGCGCCTGAGCAATGATCGCGCCCAGATCGTCGCCGTTGCTGATGAGGGGAATCCCCTCGAGCGCAAACAGGGATATGCCCGTTGCTGACACTATTGCTGTTCTTTATGTGTTGCGCTGCCCAGTGGCAACGTTTACGACGATTTTAGCGGTACGCCGTTGATCTGGATGCCCGCATGATCACTTCCATAGCGTTTATTAACGTGGATCAACACCGAGGTTAGTGCCTCCGCTGCCGCTGAATTCGCCAGCGGACCCGCATGCCAGGCCCGCATTCCGGCCGCTTCGGCCAACTGTATTACCTTTTCTCGCGCAGTCACGTCGTCTCCGGTCACCAGCACGTCGCATTCGATCGCTTCGCCGCTGTTCAGGACTTCCGCGGCGATACTCTGGAAGGCCGATACGACCTTAACGCTGTCGCCAACAGACTGTTGTGTAATCAATCCTGCCGACCCTTCAGCGGGCAACTGAACCCGCGCAACCTTGGGTGGAACCAGCGGAACGGTCGTGTCCACGAGGATCTTGCCCTGCACCCCGGGTTTGATCTGTTTGAGTGTGTCCCGCTGATGTTGGAACTTAACGGCCAGTACTACAATTTCGCCTGCTGCGGCCGCGTCGGCGTTGTCCAGCCCGCTTACCAGGTCGCCACCGACCTGCTCATTCAGTTGCTGGGCCGCTATCTCGGCCCGGCCAGCGTCTCGTGAGCCGATGATTATCGAGTATCCGGCACGAGCCCACCGTTTTGCGAGGCCGCCGCCCAAAGCCCCGGTCGCGCCGATGATGCTGATGGTTTCCATATCGTTTCGTTATCACTGTTTGCTAAGCCGGCTTTTGTACGTTAGCTCCGGTCAGGACGCAAGGCCAACGACGGCATGACGAAGGGGCTTCCCGGGCTGCTGTGCCGCACGCTCGGGTGCTCGGCAGCGGCCGCAGCAAGACCGACTGCGACTGCGGATTAAGTAAAAATATCTTTTAAATCATTGATTTAGAGTGAGATATGAAGGGTGCAAGCATTGCCTCCCGGTAGATCCGGGTGTCCTGCCGTCCGGCTCGTCGCAAGTCAGCGGGGCAATGTGTAACAATTGGCGCGGGTGCCCGCGGGGCTCGTCGATACTGCAAAGGCTGTCTGCGGCGAGATCCGCGTCGACAACACACTGTTCAACCAGATCAAGAATAAAACGTCGATATTCCGGTGCGAATCAGATTAGAAATGCGGTTTTTCCGCGCGGCTCGCGTCCGTCGCCCGCGCGCGGCTTGAGTCTGGAACTGAACGTACGAATCCCAAGCAAGTGACCGATGGCCAGTGTTGCTTCTAAGCCCAGCGAGGCCTTCATGCAGAGCGCCATCGAATCCGCACGGCGAGGGATGGCGGCGGGGGAACCGCCAATAGGCGCGTGCCTGGTGCGGGATGGTGAGGAAATTGCGACGGCTCACAATTCGGTAGTGTCCGCGCTCGATATTACTGCCCACGCTGAGATCGTGGCGATCAGGGAAGCCTGTCAATCTCTCAGGGCTCTGGATCTAAGCGGATGTCACTTGTATGTGACAGTTGAACCCTGTGCTATGTGTATCGGCGCCTGCCACTACGCGGGAATCAGTCTGATTGTATTCGGTGCGCGTCTGGCGGATATCAACGAACTGACCGGCAACGAATTCGGAGGACCGCATTCACAATTGGTCGCCGACCCAAACGGTACGCTCGAAATGCTGGGGGATTTTATGCGGAACGATTGTCTGGACTTGTTGAACGAGTGGGAGCACCCGTCCTGAGGGTGGTACCGTCGTCACGTACTGTGACGGAGGATCTTGTGAACGCCGAATACGACTCGATCGCTTTGCAATATCAGCAAACGAAAAATTCGCCGCTAAGGCGTTTCGTCGAGTCTTATACCTTGCTGGATTTAATCGGGGACGTGTCGGGGTTATCCGTGCTGGATCTCGCATGTGGCGATGGGTTCTACACTCGTAAGGTCAAAGAGCAGGGCGCGGCCCGAGTGCTTGGTGTCGACATTTCCCCGGCGATGATTGGACTGGCCGAAGAACAGGAACGCAGTCAGCCGTTGGGAATCGAATACGTTTGCTGCGACGTCCAAACTATGCCTGATCTGGGGCTGTTCGATCTGGTGATCGCTGCGTATCTCCTTCATTACGCCCCCGGTGAATCGCAACTGGTCCAAATGTGCGAACGAATCGCCGCCCACCTGCGGCCGGGTGGTCGATTCGTCAGTTTGAATGAGAATCCGCGGCAGTCGCTGGAACAGTATGCGGGTTATACACAGTACGGATTTAATAAAACCGCCGAAGCGCCCCTGCGGGACGGATCACCGATTACCTATTGGCTCGTCAGCGGGCGCGAGATGATCAGTTTTACGGCATTTTTTTACGACACCGGTAAATACGAGCGCGTTTTCGGTGCAGCCGGACTCACAATGGTTCAGTGGCATCAGCTGAAGCTGTCTGAAGAAGGCCTTGTGAATCATGGGCCGGAATACTGGAAGGAATATATGAATAACCCTCCGGTAGTTGGCATTGAGTGCAGGCGATGAGTCCTTTTGATGTCATGAGCACACGGGTTCGCGGGGATCAGGATGCACAACCCGGCCCGTGGCTTCCGTTGCACAGGCAGTTCGAACGGCACGTCGAGTCAACGCCGCAAGCCATTGCGATCACTTCGACGGACGGCAGCCTGAGCTACTCCGAGTTGAACCAACGGGCCAACGCTTTGGCGCGCAGGCTGATTGATAACGGGGTAGGGCCGGACGTGCTCGTTGGTTTGTCCATTCATGCGTCGCCGGAACTGTTGATCGGCATGCTCGCGACTTTGAAGGCGGGCGGAGCCTATGTTCCGATGGATCCCGGGTATCCTCAGGCGCGCCTGGCGAAAATGTTGGCGTTGGCGGAACCTCCGATTGTTCTGACAACTGCAGCGGTCCGTGACAGGTTGCCCGGCAATGCCGGAACTATCCTTTGCATGGATGCAGATCGAGACGGGTCCGGCGGCGACACTGCGGACGATCCAGCGATTGAAATTTTTCCGGATCACCTTTGCTACGTGATGTTCACCTCCGGATCCACCGGAGAACCCAACGGTGTCATGGTGACGCACGGTAACGTCGCCAATTTATTTGGCCCGGTGACCGAACAGCTTTGCTTCGACTCCCAAGACATCTGGTCGATGTTTCACTCCTGCAGCTTCGGCTTTTCGGTTTGGGAGGTTTGGGGCGCATTCGTGCATGGGGCCACGTTGGCGATCGTGCCGGAAAATACTCGTAACAATCCCGATGCGCTCGTCGACATGCTCAGGCAGCAGAAGGTGACGGTACTCAGCCAGACGCCATCTGCATTCCGCCAGCTACTGGTAAGCGGTTCGTTCCGACGTATGCGGGATCTGGATCGGTTGCGCCTGGTCGCGTTCAGTGGAGAGGCGGTCGACACGGCGGATTTGAACACCTGGTTCGCTGTCCACGAAGCGGCAGGCCCGCGCCTGGCCAACACCTACGCGATAACAGAAACCGCCGGGCGCATAACCATTCGTGAGTATCACCCCGGCGATCTGGGCGAACAGTCGGCTCGAAACATTGGTCGCCCGATTGCCGACACCGACGTTTGGATCCTGGATGAACGGATGCAGCCGATGCCTGCTGGCGAGGCGGGGGAGCTGTTCGTGGCTGGGCCTGGGGTAGCACGCGGCTATTTGCAGCAACCGGAACTGACGGCCGAGCGATTTTTGTCAGTACAACTGGACGGCGTCAGCCAGCGGGTCTATCGCACAAAAGATCGTGCACGATTGCTCGAAAACGGTGACCTAGAGTTCCTCGGCCGTACCGATGATCAGGTCAAGTTTCGCGGTTACCGGGTTGAACTCGGTGACATTGAGGACGCGATTCGTGCTCATCCGGCGGTAGCAGATGCGGCCGTCAAACTCGGCGATTTCGGGTCAGGCGATCCGCGCCTGGAGGCTTACGTTGTCGCGCAGGACGGCGGCTCGATTGATCTTGATTACCCGGGCACAGGTCAGCGGGATGAAGTTGAAGTATGGCCGTCACTCGGCGAACACCAACTATACGACGAACTGTTGTATGACTTTATGTCCGCCGACCAGACCAGGCTCGATGCCTACCGCCGCGCTATTGAAAAGCATGTCCGTGGCAAAGTGGTGTTGGATATTGGCACCGGTAAGGATGCGGTGCTGGCACGCATCTGCGCGGATGCAGGAGCCGAGAAAGTCTACGCGGTTGAGTTACTTGACGAGGCGGCTGCAGCTGCGTCGGAGCTTGTCAATCAATTGGACTTGAGCGAACGGATAACTGTTGTTCATGGCGATGTGCAAGGTATCGACCTTGAGCAGCGCGTGGACGTTTGTGTGCAGGGTATCGTCGGGAACATCGGCAGTTCCGACGGCATTGTCCCCATCTGGAATTCGGCGCAGCGCTTCTTTGCCCCGGACTGCCTGCCCGTTCCACTGCGATGCACTACATACATCGCAGCCGTCGAGTTGCCGGACCGCTTACGCGCAGCGCCACGATTCAATGAGCTGGCGCGACAGTACCTGGACCGCTTATTCGCTGAGAAGGGAAGTGAGTTCGATGTGCGCCTGTGCGTTCGTAACTTTCCTGGCAGCGGATTGATATCGGAGCCAGCCGTATTCGAGGACCTCGACTTCTCCGGCCCCATCGCAGTGGAACACACCGACGGTTTCGTGTTCAGGGTGACACGGGAGGCGCGCTTCGATGGTTTTCTGTTGTGGACGCGGCTGACGACAACCGAAGGCGAGGTCGTGGATTTTTTCAGCCATCAGCAAGCCTGGTTGCCTGTTTATTTTCCGATGGTCGACAACGGCGCCGAACTGTCGGCTGGCGAGGAGATCCACGCTGAGTGGAGTCGGACCGTGGAGCCGAATGCGATATGCCCGGACTACAGCATTTCGGCAAGACTGGACAGGGCGGACAGCAATTTGCCACTGATGAGTTACGTCACGCGACACGATGAAACGACTGTGGGGAATACCGAATTTCACCGGCGTTTATTTGCCGACCTGCGACACGGTGGGGCCGGGCTCAGCGTCGAGCAGCTGCGTGCCTGGGTTGCTGCTCGACTGCCGGCACATATGATTCCTTCCGGCTGGAACTGGCTCGATCGCCTGCCACTGAATCGCAGCGGCAAGCTGGACCGGGCTGCGCTTGGCCAGCATAGCTCGCAGCAACTCGATCGGACGAAGGAAATTATTGCTCCCGCGACAGCGCTGGAGAGCGATCTGGTATCGCTATGGGCGCAATTGCTCGGTCTTGAGCAGGTGGGCACGACAGATAGCTTTTTTGAGCTCGGTGGCGATTCGATTCTGGCGGTTCGTTTGACGACCGAGATTCAGCGCATGCTCGACGACACGGTGTTCCTTGCAGCGATATTTGATGCGCCCACCGTGCGTGAATTGGCACTCTATTTAAGCGAGCATCACGGTGCCGCCGTCGCAAGGCGCTACGGAGCCGATGCGGCGCCCGGTCGATGGGAAGAAGGCGAACTGTGACGGCGGAAGAACTGGTCAGCCGACTGAGTCGCCACGGTGTCAGCCTGTGGTCCGAGGCTGGGCGCTTGCGCTATCGGGCGCCAGAGGGCGCGCTCAATGACGAACTCCGCTGTGAGCTTAGGCTCCACAAGACGGAATTGTTGAAGATTGTCGCGCAGCGCCATTCGACCTCCGAAACTCCGCGATTGCTGCGCGTTCGGCGTGACGCTCCAATTCCACTGTCGTCAGCTCAACGAAGCCTGTGGTTTCTGGACCAGTTGTATCCCGACAATACCGGTGCCAACGAACAGTTTGCGCTTTGTTTGCGCGGAACGCTGGAAACCGAGCATCTGACAAGCGCCTGGAACCGACTGCTCGAAAAGCATGAAATACTCCGTACCCGATTCGGGTCTATCAACGGTGAGCCGCGACAGATCATTGACCCGGTAAGCTTCCAGGCCATCGCTTTGACGGATCTTTCCGCCCTGCCGAAGCCTGTCGCGCGTCGCCAACTCGAGGCAGCGGCAGTGGACAGCATCCGCGAGCCTTTCAGTTTACCCGTCGGCCCGTTAGTACGTGCACGACTGTTGCGTCTGAGCGATCGCCGGCACGTGCTGCTAGTGACCGCACACCACATCGTCGCGGACGGTGTATCGGTCGCAATCATGCGGGATGAGTTGGCGCGGCTCTATGATGATTCGGTCTCCGGACGCGCATCCGCGTCGGGGTATACGTCCGCCCGGTATGCTGATTTCGCGGCGACGGAGGCGGAGCGTCTGCAGGGCGACTGGGTCCCCGGAGAAGCGGAATTTTGGCGCCGGCAACTTGCCGGCGCGCCACAGTTTGTGGACCTCCCGGCGCGACCGCAGGCTGAAAGGGCGCGGACGGGGGCAGAGAAAAGGCTGGCGATACACATTCCGGCGCCGCTCGCGGACGCCCTTCGCGATCTCGCGCGGGCCGAGGCGGCTACGCTGTTCATGACTTTGTTGGCGGCATTCCGCGCATTATTGCTGCGGCATACCGGCCAGCGCGACATTCTGATTGGGTCACCGGTGACGCTGCGAGATACACCTGAGACCCGCGAGATGATCGGTTGCATGGTCAACAATGTCGTGTTTCGGACCCCGATCGACGGCAACTTGGCCTTTCGAGATCTATTGCGCCGCGAGCGCGATACGGCCGTTGCTGCCTACCAGCACAGTAAGTTGCCGTTCGACAAGATCGTTGAAGCGCTGGAACCAGTGCGGGAACTGGGTCGCCACCCACTGTTCCAGGTGCTGTTTTTGTTTGACGATCAGCGACAGGGCGCAGCGCATGTGCAAAATATGGAGTTCGCCATTGACGCTCTGCCGGTAGATCGTTCGTCCTACTGGGATCTGGAACTGTCGTTTTCCGACCATGGGCTGGGGGAACCGCTCACGGGTTTTGTCGGTTATCGGACCGATTTGTTTGATGCATGGTTTATGGATGCGCTGCCGTCGCGGCTGCAGATGCTGTTGCAGTCGATTGTGGAGAATCCGGATCAGGCTCTGTCCAAGCTCGCGATGATCGATTCGGTCGCGTTGCAAGCGCTGGAAAAATGGAATCACTCGCCGGCAGCATATCCTGAGCCGTCGAGTTTGCACGAAAGCTTCGAACGCCAGGCAGCACTGACACCGGAATCGGTCGCGCTGCGGTCTTACGACGGCGAGCAGGTCAGCTACCACCAGCTAAACCGGGACGCCAACCAGCTTGCCCGCCTCATGGCCGAGCGCGATGCCGGGCCAGGGAAAGTCATCGGCATTTACCTGGATCGATCCGTTGAAGCGATCCGCGCTTTGCTCGCCATACTGAAGACGGGCGCTACAGTACTACCGCTCGATCCTTCCTACCCACCGGCACGGGTGGCCCACATGCTGATTGAGGCGCGGCCGTGCATGGTCGTGACAACGCTTGCACTCAGCGCGCAACTTCCCGCTGCGAACGTTTCACTCATCTGTGTTGATGGCCAGGACAGAACATTTATTAATGGTGCCGCTAACGGCAATCTTGGCCGGGTCGTGTTGCCTCGCGACCCAGCCTATGTATTGTTCACGTCGGGTTCCACCGGCAGACCGAAAGGCTGTATCGGGTTGCACGACGGTTCGGTGAACCGCGTCCACTGGATGTGGAATACATTTGATTTCGGCTCATCGGACCGTTTTGTCCAGCGGACCAGCCTGAATTTCGTCGATTCATTGTGGGAAATATTCGGTGCGCTGGGGAACGGTATTCCACTGGTATTGGTGCCAGAAGGCCTGGAAAAGGATACCGGCAAATTCGTGGGGTTTCTGGCCGAGCAGGCTGTCACACACCTGGTTGTCGTGCCGTCGCTGCTGGCGGCGATCCTTGATACTGGCCGGAACCTGGATCGGGAGCTACCGGCCTTGCGATCGCTGGTCACCAGCGGCGAACCGCTATCCGGAGCACTATTGCAAAGATTCCGCGCAGCCTTTCCCGGACGACGAATTCTGAACACCTACGGTACCACCGAGTTCTGGGATGCCACCTGTTTCGACGCGACTGACTTCACTGCTACCGAGGGAATCGTGCCGATAGGCCGTCCGTTACCCAATGTCCGCTGTTACATACTGGATGCCTGGGGCGAGCTGGTTCCACCGGGGGTTTGGGGTGAACTGCATGTTGGCAGCAGTGGGTTTGCCGCTGAATACCTGCATCGACCGGATCTGACCAAAGAAAAATATGTCGTCGATCGATTCAGTGCGAAATCAACGGATCGTCTGTATCGCACCGGGGATCTCGCACGATTTTTACCTGACGGAACGATTGAGTTTCAGGGACGCGCGGACCGCCAACTGAAGATCCGTGGGTTCCGGGTGGAACCTGCCGAAATCGAGGCGCTGCTGGAACAGCACCCGGGAATTGAGTCCAGCGCCGTGGTTGGGCAGCAAGCCCCGTCGGGCGCAACGCAATTGGTCGCCTACCTGGTGCCGTGTGCTGCCGACTCAGTCACGGATCCGGAGCTCATGTGCCGGTATCTCAAAGAGTTCGTGCCCGATTACATGTTGCCGGATGCCTTCGTGAACCTGGAAAAGTTGCCACTGACGCCCAGCGGAAAAGTCGATCGCGTGGCACTGCCCGAACCGGGCAGAGAGGACCGCACGAGCCGTCCCTACGCGGCACCGCGCAGCGCAACGGAATCCGAACTCGCCGCAATTTGGAGCGAGGTTCTTGGTTGCCCGAAGCTCGGCGTGCACGATGATTTCTTTCGCCTCGGCGGTCATTCTTTGCTTGCCGTCCGGCTGATGGCGCGCGTGAGCGAATCAATGCAGGTGGATCTGCCACTTCAATGCCTGTTCGAGGCACCGACGGTGGCCGAGCTCGGTGAGAGTGTGGATGCAATTCAATGGACCATGAACCAGGACGATGACTTGCCGGGCGACGATAGGGAGGTCATCAGGATTTGAGTGCGCTGGAACTTATCTCCCGGCTGAAAACCCTGGGCATTCGGCTCGCTCTGGAGGGCGACAAGCTTCGCGTTGACGCGCCGAATGGCGCATTGACCGTCGATTTGCACGCCGAGCTGGCGCGTCGCAAAACCGAGATTACCAAC
>JAUWKW010000150.1 GCA_030614035.1 Chromatiales bacterium
ACCGAAACACAAGTCATTGTAACTGTCGATCAGCAAAAGCAGGTGTTCGATCGGTCGCGCATGGTGGCAATTACGGATCCTGTGGAAAGGGAAATCGACAGATGGTCAGGCGATGTGACCTTTGGGATGAACATCCGCAGCGGCAACACGGATCTGGTCGAATACAACATGCTCGCTAATGCTGAGCGCCGGACGCTGACATCGCGCGTGATCTTGGATTACATCGGCAGTATTAACGAAACCGAACGCGTCGAAGTTGCCAATAATCATCGCTTTAACGGATCGTATGACTTGCTCAGCACCCGCAAGTTCTTCTGGCGTCCATTGTCAGGCCAATATTTCCGGGACGTGTTTCAAAATATCGCCCACCAGGCAACGATTGAGACTGGCTTGGGATTTAATGCAATCGATAACGCAAGGACCGAGTTGCTATTTGCCGGCGGCATAGGTGTTAATTTTCTCCACAACAACTCTGTCGAGGTCGGCCAGGATGACACTAACGAATCACCGGCCGTTTCATTCACCATGGACTACGAGACTGAACTTACGTCCTGGATGGATTATCTGTTTACTTTTCAGGGTAGACTCGTGGATGAGCAGTCGGGTAACTACCAGCATCACCTGCTAACAACGCTGTCGACCGACCTGATCGGTAATTTTGATCTCGATGTATCGTTTGTCTGGGACCGAATCGAGGATCCACAGCAAAGGGCAGACGGAAGTACCCCGGAACAGGACGATTTTCGCCTGATTATCGGCCTGGGGTACGAATTCTAGGCGGGGAAAATACTGATATCACGCTGCAAGCGTCTCGTGCCAAGCTGATAAAATCATTGAAAAAGGGGACATCAGGCCCCAATACTGAATCGATTGACTGCTCAAGTCATATCTAATGGAGTCACTGATGAGAACACTGCTAATAGCTTTTGGAATATCGGCTCTTATTGTGGGAAGCGCTGCCAACGCACAGGGAACTCCCGTTTTTGCCGGCACCTGGGAATTGAACACCGAAAAAGGTGAAAACCTTGGCATGGTCGCGGCACTCAAAGAAACGCTTGTCATTAGTCAGACTGCCGAACAAATCACGCTGGACTTTTCGGATACCTTCCAGGGGAATACGACGACGCGCCAGGTCAACTATGATCTGTCCGGCGAGCCGGTTATCAACTATGCCGCCATGGGCGAACGCGGTGAAACCGTCTCAAAATGGGTCGATAATGCCCTGGTAACGACCTGGACCAGCGAAGGCGCGGTGGCTGGAACCGAAGTTGTACGCACCGAGACCCGTTCCTTGTCCGACGACGGGGAAGTCATGACGGCGGCGACGGCCCGCGGCGAACGGCCAGCAATGGTCTTGGTGTACGAGAAGCAGTAAATGAAATCGGGTACCAGTGTCGCCGTTTTTGCTGCAGCAATCGCAGTTGCAGCGGGCGTTTATTGGAGCTGGGTTCAAGTAGCTGGCGATGATGTCGCAGCGCCGACAACCACGTTTGCGGCTGCAGAGCGTCGCACGATCGCCTCGACCGTGCTCGCAACGGGGGTAGTCCAGTTGCGTGTAGGCGCCGAGGTGCGGGTTGGATCGCAGTTATCGGGGATCGTCGAGGAACTGAACGTAACTGTTGGCTCCAAAATCGAACGTGGTGATGTCATTGCCAGGATCGATTCCAGAGGGCTGCAGGCACAACTAGCGCAGGCGCGCGCCCAGGTGTCAGTGCTCGAGCAGGAAGTCCAACGCGCCGAAGTGGAATTGGCGCGTGCGCAGCAACTCGACATAGAACAGCTCGTTGCGCGAACAGACGTGGAAGACCGTAGTCTCGATTTGGCGGACGCTCGCGCCCGGCTGGAAAAAGCACGCCGGGATGCAGCAGTTGTGGAGACAGACCTGGCCTATGCCGTTATTCGCGCGCCGATCTCGGGCACGATCGCTTCGGTATCGACCCGAAGGGGCGAGACCGTAACCGCGTCTTTCAGCACGCCGACTTTCGTCACGATCATCGACGGCGATGCGTTAGAACTCGTAGCGATGGTGGACGAGACGGATATTGGCAACGTCAATGTAGCGAACCCGGTCGTGTTCACGGTCGAGGCCTACCCTTCATTGGAGTTCGAAGGTCATGTCAAGCAGGTCGCTCCGAAGGGATCCATCATCTCCGGCGTGGTCAACTATCAAGTCATGATCGAAATGGATTCCCCGACCGACGTGTTGAAGCCGGATATGACGGCGAACGTCTCGGTTCGCACTTCCGAGCGCGAAGCCCTGGTATTACCGACCCGGGCGGTCCAGCGTGATGGTTTCGAGCGGTTCGTGTACGTAGAACAGGACGGCGAACTGGCCCGGCGCTCCGTGGTGGTTGGGACCAGAGACGCAGGCTTTACCGAGATACGCCAGGGCATCAGCCTAGGCGATCGGGTGCTGATCGAGCCACAGCCGGGCGCTGGCGATAGCGGCTAGCAGGTGATCCCTTGATCGAAGTCGAGCACATTGAAAAAACCTACCGACGCGGGGACGGGACTCCGGTGACCGCCCTCAGCGATGTTTCCTTTAGGATAGCTCAGGGCGAATTCGTAACGGTGCGCGGCGCATCCGGATCCGGCAAGTCATCACTGTTGAATATCCTCGGCTGCCTGGATACGCCGACCTCTGGAACTTACCGCCTGAGCGGCGAGGATGTTTCTAACTATTCGGACAAGGAACGTTCGCATCTGCGGTGCCGCCGTATCGGCTTTGTATTCCAGTCCTTCAACCTGCTGCCGCGCACAACCGCTGTCGAAAACATCGAGGTTCCGGCCCTTTACAGTGGCGAAGCGCTCGATCGCGACAAGGCCTTATCTTTATTGCAGCGAGTCGGGCTCGCCAACCGCTCTGATCATTTCATTAGCGAACTTTCGGGCGGCGAACAACAACGCGTTGCGATAGCCAGGGCACTTATGAATGACCCGCCGCTGCTGCTGGCCGATGAACCCACCGGCAACCTGGACTCAGCATCCGGAGAGTCCATCATGGAATTGTTGTCAGACTTGAATAAGGAGGGACGAACTATCGTGATGGTGACTCACGATCAGGCGATTGCAGCATACGCACAACGGGAGTTTTATATTCGCGACGGGGTCATCGCGTCCGACGGTCGCCCGCCCGAGCGAGCCGCTTTAAGCGGGTGATGCCATGGAGTGGTACCGAACGATCTCGTTGGCGCTGCGCACCTTGCTCCGCAATCCACTGCGCAGCTTTCTGATGATGCTCGGTGTGACCGTCGGCATCGCCGCGCTGACGACGATGGCTTCCGTCGGCGAGGCCACCAAGCAAGAGACGATGCGGCGCTTCAAACGCATGGTTGGCACCTACGACATCGTCAATATCGCCCCGGGGGCGGCCCGCACACGGGGTATGCCGTCGCTGACAACGGTCGAGCCCACGTTGAAATTCGACGATGCGACGGCAATCGCTGCCGAAGCACGCACCATCACGCAGATCGCGGAAGTACAAAATGCTTTCGACATCGATGTAAAACACCGCGACAACACCACCGCTTCAGCCATTTACGGTATTTCAGCCAACTGGCTGGAAATGCATGGCTATTTCATCGACGCAGGCACCCCGATCAGCGATGACGATGTCGCATCCCTGGCCCGGGTCGCGGTCATTGGTATTGACGTGCAAACAGCTCTGTTTCCGAATCAAGATCCGATGGGCCAGCAAATGCGAATTGCCAACGTGCCGTTTCAGGTTAAAGGGGTGCTTGTATCACGCGGCGCAGGACCCGGTGGAGGGAGCCTGGACAATATCGTCTTTATTCCGGTAACGACTGCGTCCAAGCGTTTGTTCAATCGCGACTACCTGACCACGATCAATGCCAAGCTAAAGGATCCCGATCGACCTGAAGCGGCGATCGAGGAAATTTCCGCGATCCTGCGTCAGCGCCACGGTATCGTGCCGCCGGGCGAGGACGATTTTACGGTGACGAATCCGAGGGCAACTGCGGAACAAGTTACCCAAGTTAGATCCACGCTGTCGACGGTGCTGACCGGTGTGGCCGTTATAGCGACGCTAATCGGGGGCTTGGGCATCATGAGCTTGATGCTGATTGCCGTATCCGAACGACGCCGGGAAATCGGCGTCCGCAGAGCCGTCGGTGCCACTCGTCGGGACGTCATGCTGCAGTTCCTGATCGAGGCCGCAACAATTTCAGTAATGGGCGGTTTGGCCGGTGTTGCCCTGGGTGTGGCCGGTGCAACCATCGCAGCCATACAGCAGGATCTACCGCCGATTCTGTTGTGGAGCACAATCGGTGGTTCGGTCGTCCTGTCGGTCTGCATCGGCCTGGTATTCGGCTTGCAACCCGCCTGGAAGGCGGCAAATCTCGATCCCATCGAGGCCTTGCGCAACTGATTGTGTCGCGAACGCGCCTTTACCTTATTCGCAGCAGTTTGCGCCAGATCTGGCGCTACCGTTTGCGGTCGGGCCTGTTGATTGGCTGCGCAGCCTTTGGCGTTGCAGGTGCAATAACGGCGGTCAATTATGCCTCCGGTGGGCGCCAGCAAATCCTGGAACAGATTCAACGGCTAGGCACCAACGTCATCGTAGTCTCGGCGAAGCAAAGCCGGGCAGTCGCTGGCCGGGAACGGACCGGAAGCATTGTCACAACCTTGGGAGAACCGGACTATCTGGCGCTGAAACGCGAACTACTCGGCC
>JAUWKW010000056.1 GCA_030614035.1 Chromatiales bacterium
CGCATATTCAGCTCGCCCTTGGGACCCTTAACTGTCAGGTCGCCTCCCGACTGGTTAATCTCCACGCCTTTGGGAAGTGCTACCGGTCTTTTTGCAACTCTGGACATTCCAACACAATCTCGATGTGGCGCTTAGGCACAACCCCTAAGCAACAAAACAGAGAACCTCCCCACCAAAACCTTTAGCACGGGCACTGCGGTCGCTCATAACACCTTCCGACGTCGAAATGATTGCGACGCCCAAGCCCCCCATGACCTGCGGTAAGTCACTGTTTTGCTTGTAAATTCTTAAACCCGGCTTGCTCACTTTCTCAAGCTTCTCGATCACCGGCCGGCCGTCGAAATACTTTAGTTCGACCGTCAATTCACGCTTGTTGCCCGGTAGCTCGGTCACGTTATATCCAGCGACAAAACCCTCGGCTTCCAAAACCTTCGCGATCGATTCCTTCAATTTCGACGACGGCATGCTGACGGTTTCCAAAGCAACCTTTTGGCCATTACGAATCCTGGTCAACATATCTGCTACTGGGTCTGTCATGCTCATCTTCGTATTCCTCAGCTCAGTGTGCTGACTCTAGCTACCAACTGGCCTTACGTAGACCAGGAATATTGCCGCTCATAGTTTCCTCACGTAGCTTGTTCCGACCCAGTCCAAATTTCCGATAAAAACCGTTTGGTCGACCAGTGATGGCGCAGCGGTGACGCAATCTGACCGGGCTCGAGTTACGCGGCAGCGTTTGCAAACGCTCCATGGCGTTGCGACGCTCCTCATCACTGCTTTTCTGATCCGCAATCACTTTTTTCAGTGCGGCGCGTTTACCCGCATATCGCTGGACCGTTTTAAGACGCTTGCGATCTCGCGCCACCATTGATTTCTTTGCCATTGATTGACTACCCAGTTTTACTGCTTCTTGAATGGAAACTTAAACGCTTCCAGCAACGCGAGACCCTGCTCACTGTTTCGCGCCGTGGTTGTAATCGTGATGTCCATCCCGCGAATCGATTCGACGTGATCGTAATCAACTTCGGGAAATACGATCTGTTCCTGTATCCCCATGCTGAAATTGCCACTCTCGTCAAACGACTTGGGGTTCAGCCCGCGAAAGTCACGAATTCGGGGAATCGCCACATTAATAAGCCGATCCAGAAACTCGTACATCCGACCCCGCCGCAGCGTCACCTTGCAGCCGATCGGCCAGCCCTCACGGACCTTAAATGTGGCAACCGATTTACGCGCGCGGGTCATGACGGCCTTTTGCCCGGCAATTAGTGTCATGTCCTCCATCGCCTTGTCCACGAGTTTGCGGTCATCCAGCGCTGCGCCTACGCCCATATTCAGCGTTATTTTGCTGACGCGTGGAACCTGCATCACGTTGTCCAGGCCGAGGTCCTCCTTTAGCTGAGGGATCACTTTCGACCGGTAAAAATCCTGTAATCTGGCCATAAAGAATTCCTGCGCTCAAAGCGCCTAGATGTCTACGACCTCGTTGTTCGATTTAAAAAACCGTACCCGGCGCCCGTCTTCCAGTGTCTTAATTCCGACCCGGTCACCCTTGTTGGTGATAGGGTTGAATAGCATGACGTTCGATGGGTCCAATGGCATTTCCTTTTCGATAATGCCGCCCTGAATTCCCGCATTCGGATTTGGTTTCTGGTGCTTCCGAACAACATTGACGTTCTCGATCAGCATTTTCCCGTTCTCGAGCACACGCAGCACCGTACCCCGGCGACCCTTGTCCTTGCCGGCGATCACAATGATCTCGTCGCCTTTCTTGATTCTGTTCATCGTCGATAGGTGCACCCGCCGCAGTTAGCTTTGCCCTACAGCACCTCCGGCGCCAGGGAGATAATCTTCATAAACTTTCCGGTTCTGAGTTCGCGGGTAACCGGCCCAAAAATTCGTGTTCCAATCGGCTCCAGTCGATTTGTCAGTAGCACGGCTGCGTTTCCATCGAACCGGATTAGCGATCCGTCCCGGCGACGGACCCCCTTTTTCGTCCGCACCACAACCGCTTGATAAATCTCACCTTTTTTTACCCGCCCGCGTGGAATCGCATCCTTCACGCTGACCTTGATGATGTCACCCACACCCGCATATCGGCGTTTTGAACCCCCCAAGACCTTTATGCACATGAGGCTTCGTGCCCCGCTGTTATCCGCTGCGCTGAGCGTTGTCTGCATTTGAATCATGATTACACCGGCTAGCCTACGCAGCTAACATTCCATTCACGCGTCAGCGTGTTCAACTATTTCCACCAGCTTCCAGGACTTGTGCTTGGACAACGGACGACACTCCGCTATCGCAACAAAATCGCCCACACTGCACGAGTTGTCTTGATCATGAGCGAGAACCTTGGTCCTGCGCCGAATATATTTCCCGTAAACGGGGTGCTTGATTAAGCGCTCAATGGTCACCGCTATTGTTTTGTCCATCTTGTTGCTGGTCACGCGCCCAGTCACAGTGCGCCGACTCGCTTTCCCGGACTTCTCGTTTTCGCCTGTCATGAGGTGGCCTCTTTCTTCTGCGCTTCAATCTCGAGCGCCCGCAGCACGGTCTTGATCCGTGCTATATCCCGCCTGACGTTCCTGTATTGGTCGGCACGAGCCAATTGCCCGATCGACTGCTGCATGCGCAGGTTGAACTGCTCCTTTCGCAATACAAGTAGCTCGCTGAACAACTCGTCTCTCGATTTTGTTCTAAGTTCTGCTGCTTTCATCAGAATTCCTAGCGGGAGACGAAAGCCGTTTGTATCGGCAACTTGGCTGCTGCGAGCGTAAAGGCTTCCCGTGCAACATCCTCGCTCACCCCCTCCATTTCATAGAGAACTCGTCCGGGCTGAACCTGAGCGACCCAATATTCAACGTTGCCTTTGCCCTTGCCTTGTCTTACTTCCAACGGTTTCTTGGTAATCGGCTTGTCTGGAAATATGCGAATCCAGATCTTGCCACCGCGCTTGATATGACGTGTCATGGCTCGCCGGGCCGCTTCAATCTGACGAGCCGTGATGCGACCCCGGCCCAGTGCCTTTAAGCCGAACTCGCCAAACGCCACTGTGCTGCCTCGCTGAGACAAACCACGATTACGGCCTTTCTGCTGTTTCCTGAATTTTGTTCGCTTTGGCTGCAGCATGATCTCAATTCCTTACCGTGCTGCCTTCTCGGGAACGTCCGCTGCGGCGTCCTGTGGACTGTCGAACACTTCGCCCTTGAAAATCCAGACTTTGATGCCGATGACACCGTAGGTCGTCATTGCTTCAGCGAGGCCATAGTCAATATCCGCCCTCAGGGTATGCAAAGGCACCCGGCCTTCTCTGTACCATTCGGAGCGCGCGATTTCAGCGCCATTCAGACGACCCGCAACTTTTACCTTGACGCCCTCGGCGCCCAGTCGCATGGTGTTGGTTACCGCCCGCTTCATAGCCCTACGAAACATCACCCGACGCTCCAGTTGCTGAGCAATGCCGTCGGCAACCAATTGGGCATCCAGTTCTGGCTTGCGTATTTCGGCAATGTTGATGCGCACGTCTTTCAGGTCCATGTCGAGCATCCTGGCAACCTGTACCCGCAATTTCTCGATATCTTCGCCCTTCTTGCCGATGACAATGCCCGGCCGTGCCGTGTGAATCGTGATTTGGACCCTCTTGGCCGGGCGCTCGATCTGGATGCGGCTGACCGAAGCGTCCTTTAATTTCTCTTTCAGAAGTTGCCGGATCTTGAAGTCGCTATGCACCAATGCCGGGAATTCCCGACTGTCCGCATACCATTTGGAATCCCAATCTTTGGTGATGCCAAGGCGGATGCCGATAGGATGTACTTTCTGACCCATGCCCAGTTCCTACTCGTCTGCAACCTGCACCGTGATATGGCTGTTGCGCTTGATGATCCTGGTCCCGCGCCCTTTTGCCCGGGCCCTGTAGCGGCGCATTCCCGGACCTTCGTTGATCTGAATGTTCGCTACTTTCAGTTCATCAATGTCCGCACCGTGATTGTGTTCCGCATTAGCAATAGCGGACAGCAAAACCTTCTTGAGCATCTGCGCGCCCTTCTTCGGCATAAATGTCAGCACATGCAACGCATGCTCGACGGACTGACCCCGCACAGCATCCGCTACCAACCGAATTTTCTGTGCAGAAATTTTTGCGTATCTCAATGTTGCCGAAACCCGCATCGCTGATCCTTCAGGCCTTGGTTCTGCGATCGCCCGAGTGACCTCTGAAGGTTCTCGTCATTGCAAATTCACCCAGCTTGTGTCCAACCATATTTTCCGAAATCAACACCGGCACGTGGTCCCGACCATTGTGCACAGCGATCGTCAATCCAATCATGTCGGGCACAATCATCGAACGCCGCGACCACGTTTTAATTGGCCGCCGGCTCTTGGTGCTCACCGCCTCCCTGACTTTCTTAGCCAGGTGTGCGTCGACAAACGGACCTTTTTTTACGGATCGCGGCACGTTGAACCTCTTTAACTATTAACCCCGGATCGCCTACTTCTTCTTGCGACGGCGCTTGCGCGCGATCATCCCATCGGTACGCTTGTTATTTCGAGTCTTGTAACCCTTGGTCGGCACACCCCAGGGTGATACCGGATGCCGACCGCCGGAAGTGCGTCCTTCCCCACCACCGTGTGGATGATCTATCGGATTCATTGCCACGCCGCGTACGGTGGGTCGTACCCCTCGCCAACGATTTGCGCCAGCTTTACCCAGCTTGCGCAAATTGTGCTCCCCATGCCCTACTTCGCCGATCGTTGCGCGACAATCCACATGAATTTTTCGCATCTCACCGGAACGCATACGCAATGTTGCATACGCACCTTCCCGGGCAGCGAGCTGGGCGGTTCCGCCTGCAGCGCGAACCAGTTGCGCACCTTTCCCTGGCTTCAATTCAATGCAGTGCACCAAGGTCCCAACCGGGATATTTCTAAGTGGCAGGGTGTTGCCTGTCTGTATAGGCGCATCTTTTCCCGACAGCACGGTGTCTTCCGGACGGAGGCCTTTGGGCGCGAGAATGTAGCGACGCTCACCGTCCGCATACAAAACCAGCGCAAGATGTGCGCTGCGATTTGGATCATATTCAATACGTTCCACGCGACCGGTAATCCCGTCCTTACTTCGCTTGAAATCGACTTGCCGATAGCGTCTTTTATGCCCGCCACCACGATGGCGCGTTGTGACTCGACCCTGGTTATTGCGGCCGCCACTCTTGGAAAGTTTCGTCACTAATGACGAATGCGGGTCACCCTTGTGTAAATGCGGCGTTTTCACCTTGACCGTGAATCGACGGCCGGGAGATATCGGTTTAACTTTCTGCAATGGCATGTCTGTCAATCCCGATCCAGATTACTCTGGGCCCATGAAGTCAATATCGTCGCCTTCGGCAAGCGTAATGTACGCTTTCTTCCAGTCTTTGCGTCGGCCATACTCTTGGCCGAATTTTTTAATCTTGCCGCGGCAATTAACCACTCGCACCTGCTCGACCGTGACATCGAACAGCAGTTCCACGGCTCGCCGAATGTCGGTTTTGTTCGAGTCACGGCGAACCCGAAACACGACCTGATTGTGCTTGTCCGCCAGGGCCGTTGTCTTTTCTGAAACGTGCGGACCCAACACCACAGTCATCAGCCGTTCCTGGTCCAACGCATTACTCATGCGAAATGCTCCTCCAGGCCCTTGATGGCATCCGTCGTTGCCAGCACCTTGTCATACCGAATCAGGCTTACAGGGTTGACCTCACGAAGATCGAGCACATCTACCCATGGCAGATTCCTGGCGGCCAAACAAACTTTGGTCTTATAGCTATCCAGGATAATCAGCACGTTCTGCTCCAGACCCAGATCGTTAAAGACGCCGAGCAACTCTTTGGTTTTCGGCGTCTCAAGTTTCAGTTTCTTTACGATGACCAATCGATCCTGTCTTACCAGTTCAGACAGCACCGATCGCATTGCGGCGCGGTACATCTTTCGGTTGACCTTTTGCGAGTAATCGCGAGGCTTGGCAGCAAACGTTCTGCCGCCACCAACCCAGATCGGGCTTCGGATCGTCCCGGCCCTCGCCCGGCCCGTGCCTTTCTGCCGCCATGGTTTGGCACCACCGCCGCGGGCAGACGAACGATTCTTCTGAGCCTTCGTCCCACGCCGGGCTTTGGCGAGAAATGCCGTCACTACCTGATGCACCAGTGCTTCGTTGAAGCCAGCACCGAAAGCCGCGTCTGCGACCTCCAGGCTGCCACCGCCACCAGCGCTGTGGATACTCAACTTCATCCCGCATCCTGCGCCTGATGGCTACCGGCCTTGACCGCCGGGCTGACAATCAAACGTCCGCCCTTGTGCCCCGGCACGGAACCCTTGACAAGAATAAGGTTGCGCTTTGCATCAACCCGAACGACTTCAAGGTTCTGCGCTGTTCGCCTGACATTGCCTAGATGCCCCGACATTTTCTTGCCCTTGAACACCCGGCCAGGTGTCTGGTTCTGACCGATGGACCCGGGAGCTCTGTGCGCCAGCGAATTCCCGTGTGTCGCATCCTGCATTGAAAAATGGTGCCGCTTTATGACTCCGGCATAGCCTTTGCCGATACTGGTCCCGACCACGTCAACGAACTGGCCAGCCTCGAAGCGCTCGACGGTAAGCTCAGCGCCCACCGGGAACTCAGCGGCAGCCTCTGCATCGACACGGAACTCCCACAGGCCCTCGCCTAATTCGGCGCCGGCGAACTGGCCAGCCAGAGGTTTAGACACCCGCGATGGCTTGACCTTACCGGTCGTGACCTGCAGCGCGGAGTATCCGTCCTGATCCCCGGTCCTGAGCCGGGCAACCCGATTGGGCAGGGCTTCGATGACGGTCACGGGAACGGAACCGCCATCTTCGGTAAATATGCGGGTCATGCCGCATTTGCGCCCTACGAGACCGATGGCCATGTCCGCGTCGTACCCCTGTCAAAGCTGTCTGGTTGATGGGTAGTTCTTCAAGTACAAAAAGGGTCAGCCTTCGGCTCTGAGCAAAAATGGGTATTCGAAACTCAGAATCGAAGCCTGACCCGGTGGATCCTCTATCTGCCCGGTGGACTTCTTTTACGGTCCCCTCTGGCACCATGAAGCCCGACGCAGGGCAACCTGCATCGGGCCGCGAGTAGCCAGCAATTATAGCAGGATCCGCCCCTAGTTCAATTTAATCTGGACGTCGACTCCGGCCGGCAACTCCAGCTTCATCAAGGCATCCACGGTCTTATCCGTGGGCTGCAGGATGTCCATTAGCCGCTTGTGGGTCCTGATCTCATACTGGTCCCGGGCGTCGTTGTTGACATGCGGCGAAATCAGCACCGTGAAGCGCTCCATCTTGGTCGGCAGCGGCACCGGGCCACGGACCTGGGCGCCCGTTCGCTTGGCCGTTTCGACGATTTCACGCGCTGAGGTGTCGATCAGCTTATGATCGAAGGCCTTGAGTCTGATCCTAATGTTCTGATTTGTCGCCATATTTTCCTACTGCTCCGATCCTGCCTGCTTTGCCTAAGCCTCTAAATCTATCTTGCGGTCTCCCCCGGAGGGGCCGCACGCTTAATCTCGCTGTGCCATCCCTGGCGCCGCTCGAATCGGCGTCCACTCGCCGGGCGTCCATGCCCGGGTTCGTTCCCGACGACGCTCACGGCCCCTCCGGGCCGTCCCGCTGCGGGCGACCGCGGGCATCCGCGCCCGGTGCTGCTATTCAATAATCTTGGCCACCACGCCGGCGCCAACCGTCCGGCCACCTTCGCGGATCGCAAACCGCAATCCGTCTTCCATCGCAATCGGTGCGATCAACTCCACCTTCATCTGGATGTTGTCGCCCGGCAT
>JAUWKW010000011.1 GCA_030614035.1 Chromatiales bacterium
TGGAGATCACTGAAACCACTCTTATGGACGATAGCGGGCGAGCAACAAGGGTGCTCAGAGAACTACACGATCTCGGCCTGCACCTCGCAATCGATGATTTCGGCACCGGTTATTCCTCAGTTAGCGCAGTTCAGCAATTCCCGATCGATACACTAAAGATCGACCGGTCATTTGTTTTCAATGCTGCAATGGACTCCGACGATGCCGCGATCGTCGCAGCAATCATTGAGATGGGTCGAAAGCTGAACATTGACGTGGTAGCGGAGGGCGTGGAATCCGAACAACAACTCGCAGTCATGCGAAAATTAAATTGCAACCTGGTGCAGGGATTGCTGTTTGGCGAACCCATGACTGCAGCAGCTTTTCACGAATTACTGTCTGCCCAGCAACGCGGCGCCAACATGTACGAGGCGCTGATCGCCTGACGCTTAAAATCTGCCGCAACAATTTGCTGGCCCCTCGCAACAAGCCGAATTTATGGAGTTCCAACTCGACTTTTCTCGGTGCGACAGAATTGACCAGACAACACAGCTGCGCGGGACGGGGCTTCGATTTTGTCAAACCGATAATTGTTGCTATGCTTGGCTTTGACGACGGAACTGGGGCTGGAAGCCGAAATGGTGGCGGAATCCAGCCCGCGTGGGGCATAATTCCCACCGCGAAACCGGGGTTTGGCTTTCGTCGAATAAATGAAATTTTTCTCTACCGCCAACCATTGCGGGGATCCCCAAGGAACTACGTAGATGAAGATGATTTGGCAAATTTTACTTACGCCGGTTGCCGCACTGATGTTGTCGTCGGTGCACGCCGAGTGCGCCATTCCAGAAGTGGTTTCGGTACCGGACGGTGAAATCGCTGGTGAGGAAGAGATGGTTGCGGGACAGAAGCGTGTCAAACAGTACATGGCCAACATGCAGGCTTATCTGGATTGTATCGATGCAGAGAGCACAGCGAATGGCGAGAAACAGACTGATGAACAGCGTGTAGCGCACGTGCAAATGTATAACGCCGGAGTTGACGCGATGGAAAGTCTCGCAGCGCAGTTCAACGACCAGGTAAAAGCCTACAAGGCCAGCAACAACTAATTCCCTGACGCAGCCGGAGGGTTTTCCAGCGTTCAGGCGGAGCAAATCCACGGCGTTTCGCCTTTCCGCCTGCAGCTTTTCCAGATAGCCCGGCCGCAACCCGTACGACAAAGGCTTTATCAACGGGAACACACCTACGATGACTTCCGCAGTTCGAATCACGATCACAGGAGCAGCTGGCCAAATTGGTTATCAATTGGCGTTTCGAGTTGCCAGCGGGGATATATTCGGGCCGGATCAGCCCGTGATTCTCCAACTACTCGAAATTCCTCCAGCGTTGGATGCGCTGCAAGGTGTGCGGAAAGAACTCAGCGACTGCGCATTCTCGACACTCGACAGCATAGTGGCGACGGATCAGGCCGATGTCGCATTTCGCGATACCAACTACGCGCTTCTGGTCGGAGCGAAGCCACGCGGCGCCGGCATGGAGCGAGCGGATCTATTACTCGGCAATGCGAAAATATTTTCGGTTCAGGGAAAAGCACTTAATGAACATGCCAGTCGTGAAGTCAAGGTGCTCGTGGTGGGTAACCCTGCGAATACGAACGCTCTGATCGCGCAAAAGAACGCTCCGGACCTCATGCCCGCCAACTTCACCGCGATGACCAGGCTCGATCACAACCGGGCCATGGCACAGCTAGCGAAGAAAACCCGGGTTCACACAAAATCAATAAAGAAGATGGCGATCTGGGGCAACCACTCATCGACACAATACCCCGATCTCGGTCACGCCACCGTCGATGGCCGGCTGGCTGTCGATTTGGTCGACCCCGCGTGGACTACCGACGAATTCATCCCGGCAGTCCAGCAACGAGGTGCAGAAATTATCAAGGCACGGGGTGCGTCAAGTGCTGCATCTGCGGCGTCCGCCGCCATTGATCACGTTCGTGATTGGGTTCGAGACACACCGTCGGGTGATTGGGTCAGCATGGCGGTTCCTGCGGATGGAAGTTATGGAATCTCGGAGGGGGTCATCTACTCTTTCCCGGTCACCTGCACCGCGGGCGCTTATCAAATTGTGCAGGATCTTGAAATCAATGAATTCAGTCGCGCTTGCCTGGACGCAACTGATGCTGAATTGCGGGAGGAGCGGGCCGCTGTGGCCGACCTTCTGTAAGCAACGATTCGGATTGGATCTGTCAAGCTGGCAACATACCGTAGTGTTGGCCCGCTGAACTCTAATCAATTGTAGTTAGTGAGTATTGCGTCCTGCCCGCCGGGCACTGGCATGCGGTATAGTTGCAATAGCAAACCTGAACGTCCGCCTAACCGTGAGGCGAGCGACAAAGCCTAACTCCGAAACAATACTCGTTAAGGAAATTCTTTTGGCAAGTTTGATCTGGTTTTTGCTGTTCGTAAGTGTGTTAGTCACCATCGCTTACCGGCGTACGGACCTCAAAACGTCCACTCTCGTAATCGGCGTCGCTCTGTTTATTTATTGGTATTTTGGAGCCGGACACTTTGTCTGGTTCATTCTGCTGTGGATTGGCTACGCCGGCCTGGTTGCGCTAAACGTTGACGACCTCCGCAGGAATAAGATCACCGCCCCGTTGTTCGAAACCTACAAAACCATGGTTCCAAACCTGTCAACCACGGAGCGCGAAGCTCTTGAGGCTGGGACCGTGTGGTGGGATGGAGAACTTTTTACGGGCATGCCCAACTGGGAAATACTGATGTCGCTGCCGCCGCCGCAACTGACGGACGAGGAGCAAGCTTTTCTTGACGGACCAACTGAGAAACTCTGCGAGATGCTCGACGACTGGGAAATCAGCCATGAACTAGCCGATATGCCAAAGCCAGTCTGGGACTACATCAAAAAAGAGCGCTTTTTCGCGCTGATCATCCCTGAGGAGTACGGGGGATTGGGATTCTCACCGGTCGCGACTTCCATGGTGCTGGTCAAGATATCCAGTCGGAACATTGTGGCCGCATCAACGATAGGGGTACCGAACTCGCTGGGCCCAGCCGAGTTGTTGATCCATTACGGCACTGAAGAACAGAAGAACAGGTATCTCCCAGGGCTGGCACGGGCTGATGAGATTCCTTGTTTTGCTCTGACGGCGCCTCGGGCCGGCTCGGATGCTGCTGCGATTCCCGATACCGGTGTGGTCACAAAAGGAATCTTCGATGGTCGGGAAATCGTCGGCATAAGACTGAATTGGGACAAGCGGTACATCACGCTGGCGCCGATCGCGACAGTCCTGGGCCTCGCATTCAAATTGTATGACCCGGATCATTTGATGGGTGACGAGGATGAGTATGGTATTACCGCGGCCCTGATTCCGACAGACACGCCAGGCGTGGAAACTGGAAAGCGGCATCTGCCTCTGGATGTGCCCTTTCAGAACGGTCCCACGCGGGGCAAAGACGTGTTTGTTCCTCTGGATTTCATTATCGGCGGCCCTGAGCGGGCGGGCCAAGGCTGGAAGATGCTGGTCGAGCTGCTATCGGCGGGCCGCGGTATTACTCTGCCATCGAACGCACTCGGGGGATCGAAGGCAGCCGTTTATGCCTCCGGTGCTTACACCCGTATTCGCAAACAGTTCAACCTTCCGATCGGGCAATTCGAAGGTGTCGGCGAAGCTCTGACGCGCATGGCTGGATACACCTACATCATCAACTCCGGTTTGACCGTGACTGCCGGCGCCATTGGGTTGGGCGAAAAGCCAGCTGTTCCGTCAGCCATCCTGAAATACAGCTGCACAGAGCTCGGCCGCAAAATCGCCAACGACGCAATGGATGTTCATGGTGGAAAAGGGATCATGATGGGGCCTAAAAACTATCTCGCCCGAGGCTATGAAGCGGTGCCAATAGCGATCACCGTCGAAGGGGCCAACATCCTGACACGCAGCCTGATAATTTTTGGACAGGGTGCCATTCGTTGCCATCCGTTCGTATTAAAAGAAATGCAGGCTGCGCAGGACCCGGATTATGAAAGAGGCCTGCGCGAGTTCGATCAGTTGCTGTTCAGCCATGTTGGCAGTGCCATGAGCAATGCGGCGAGGTCTTTTTTTCTTGCGCTGACGCACGCCAAGCTCAGCGATACCCCAATCGAAGGATCGACCCAACGTTACTATCAGCACATAAATCGATACAGCGCAGCCTTCGCCCTGACAGCGGATATTGCGATGCTGGTTCTGGGCGGCAATCTGAAGCGCCGCGAATCACTTAGTGCCCGACTGGGTGATGTTTTCAGTTCCATCTACCTTGCAAGTCTCGTGCTCAAGCACTATGAGGACCAAGGCCGGCCCGAATCGGATCTGCCACTGGTGGAGTGGTCCTGCCGAACATTGCTATACCACGCCCAGGAGCAATTGCACGGCTTCCTTCGCAACTTTCCAAACCGGTTTGTAGCCGCGACGTTGCGGTTCTGCCTATTTCCGCGCGGCCGGACCTACTTCGCGCCGTCCGATGCGCTTGGCGAAGATATCGTCAAACTGATTACTCACCCGACGGCAGCCCGTGCCCGGCTGTGCGCAGGAATCTACAAAACTTCCGGTCCCGGAAACCCACTCGGGCAGTTGCAGGATGCCCTCGAAATGGCTGAGCAAATGACACCGCTAGAAAACAAAATTCGCGATGCGGAAAGGGCTGGTGTAATCACCGGGGAACATCCTCTCGACAAAATTGATCAGGCCGAAAAAAACGGGATCCTGACGAAGGAAGAGGCAAATCAACTGCGCATATACGATACCAAGGTGATGGACCTAATTGCCGTGGACGAATTTGATAGCCGCGAGCTTGGCACGAAAACCGCGGCGCCAAAGCGGAGTACAAAAAAGACTGCGTCAAAATCAGGCGCCGGACGTGCGAGCAAAGCTCGCAAAAAGGTGGGAAACCCCAAATCGAGCACCGCGAAACGTAAGTCCAGTAAATCGAAGGCCAGCCGTAGCAAATAGCATGGCCGCGCGGCGAGAGGGACCGACCCATTCATGACACGATTGGGGAACCGGAGTACCATTGTCGGCCTTGCGCAATGCAACTGGAAAAAAACCATGAGTCACAAAGTTATAGTCCTCTTGGCAGGTCTTGCGGTTCTGCTACTGGCGTGCGATTCCGCTCAAGATCAGCCGGCGACGGCCGCATCCGGAAGCACGAGCAGCCCAACCTCGGTGGCGCCGCGCACACCGGCTCCGACAAATGCCAGAGTTTTTATCGTTACGCCGGCGAATGGCGACACTGTGTCATCGCCTGTAGTGGTTCAATTTGGTCTTGAGGGGCTCAATGTTGCCCCGGCCGGAACGTACGAGCCAGAGACCGGACACCATCATCTGCTGATCGATACCCAGCTGCCAGCGGTGGACCTGCCTATCCCCGCAGAC
The DNA here is from genome assembly GCA_030614035.1 of Chromatiales bacterium. GTDB lineage: Bacteria > Pseudomonadota > Gammaproteobacteria > Steroidobacterales > JAPUGB01. The sequence goes on from JAUWKW010000011.1 coordinate 5,408, forward strand.
GAAAACCACATCCACTTCGGGAAGGGTCAGACAGAGACTGTCATCGAACTGACCCCGGGACCACATACGCTGCAGCTCCTGGTCGGTGATGGCAACCACGTGCCTCATCAGCAGCCGATCGCGTCCGAAACGATCACGATTACGGTCGAATAGACGTTTGCGTCACGAACCGTCGGGGCGAAAGTACCGCCTGACTCCGCCGTATGCGTCCGACTACTCGTTAAAGGCGCCCTGCGCTACCTCAATTCAGCTCGCGGTGGCGCAAAACCCATCCGCGCCCAATTCCGCATCGGTAAACATAAACCCCTGACTCTGCAGCTCGGACTTCAGCTGAGCAATCGTTTCAGCGTTATCTGCAAATGCCATGCCACAATCCCCGCCGCCGGCACCTGTGGGTTTATAGACTGCTCCGCGTGCCGTAACCAACTGCTGCAGGGAGCGATGAGGAGGTGAGAATATTCCTATCATTGAGTCATTATCGTAGTTCTCCAACTCGCGACTGTATTTTTTGATCATTGCCAGCAAGCGAACACTGTCATTGGCGCGCCACGCCGCCAGCGCAGTGATTGCGATGTCCTGCAGTGCGTTCATATGCAACTGGTGGCGGTCCGGCGACTTGGCACGAAATGCCTTGGCCGAACCCAGCATGCTGATTGTAGAGGCAGGCACACCGGTCCATACCGGCAATGCAAACAGTCCGTCGGGCCACGTCAGCGGTGTGACGCTGGGGATCGGCCCGGGCTTGGGTTCGAGTGCGATCACTCCACCGAATAGAGCGCTGGCAACATCAATGCCACTGCCCAACTGGCCCTGGAAGCGCCGGTGCCCCCTCAAGCAAATTTCCAGCAAATCAAGTTTGGCAACCTGCTCATCGGGGAATAGTCGGAGAAGTGCGCCGGTCACCGCCACCGAAACCGCGGCGCTGGAACCAAGTCCTAGTTTCAACGGTGTACCATCGTCTGCACAGCTGTAGAATGATTCAGAATTAATATGCAATTCGATGCCGGGCAAATCATTTAGCATAAGCCCGGATTCTGCCAAGGTCGCAACCGTTGCCTCCAAAAGCGTTCCACGATCTCCGACGTCCGGTTCAGTCCAGTCAATCCCGCCACGTGGCGTCCAGTGGAATGTAAATCTGGACTTATCGTTGCTAATTAAAAGCGTGCACTCGTCACTATCCCGCGACCGCAGCGAGACCCTGGCTCTGGTATCAACGGCAACGGCTATGGCTGGAGCGCCTTCCAGCACTGCGTACTCACCAATCAGTACCAGCTTGCCCGGAGCGTCAGTTTCGATGATTCCGGTCATTCAACGATGCGTGCGCCTTCGCCAAGTTTGCTGGAAATGACACGTAATACGCCTGGCACGCTCTCCAGCGATTCCCTGACCATTTCAGAGTTTTCCGGCAAACAAAACGCTTTTAGTTGAGGTCCTGCATCTATGGAGAAGAACGTTGATACCCCGCTTTTCCTCAGTTCCCGGATGTTCTGTGCACATTCAAGTGTCGCGCCTGACCAGTAAAGTAACGGTGGACTGGACGTCATCGCAACAGCATGCATCTTCAGGCAACTACGTTCTGCTAGTTCGCCTAACTTCTCGAAATCTCTTTTCTCGATGTTCGCAACGGCCGCCTGAAGATCCGCATCATGCGTTTCTACCCAACGCGAGAAATAAGGAGAAGTCGTTCGGCTCGATTCCATGCCATCCGTCGAACTTACCTTTTTGGGAGCGTCCGACGTCACTGCGATCATGATCGACCATGGCCACGTTTCCGGGGCGAGCACAGAGCTACAGCGAGTACCGCCGCCAGAATCATTTTCCAATAGCACGAAACCGCCGAATAGCGAGCGAGGTGCCGAGCCAGAACTGATACGCGCTAAATCTACCAATTCATCCGCTCCAAGGTTCAGTTCCAGTGCACGATCAGCGGCCACAACCAACGCAGCGAACCCGGAGGCGGATGAAGCGAGGCCAGCTCCGGTAGGAAAATCGTTCGCGGTGGTTACGATTGCCTTGTGCGCGATCCCAGCCTTTTCACGGAATCGATCCAGGCAATTTTCAACCCGGCGATTGGCAGAATCAGCCTCCTGCTCGTTGATATACACCCGATCCGCGTTCAGCGTGGCGTCGAACTCTACCGTTGTGCGAGTCCCGATGGAACCCAGCGTTACCGATAGTGAACCGACTGCCGGCAAGTTCAGGTCGCAGTCGCGCTTGCCCCAATACTTGATCAGTGCAATATTTGGCTGCGCTATAGCAGTCGCTCGCATCGGGCGGGGTCTCAATCAACTTGTGGTATACAGGAACCTTTAGCCGTCCGACATTATAGCTTGCGCTGCTTATGGCGCTGGTCTTAGACGGCCTAGGCGCAATCCTTTCTGGTTCGGAAATGTCGCTACACTGAACAATGTCACCACGTGAGCGAATTCAAGAATATCGTGCCCGCGTAGAGGAGATACTTGACAGGTACCTTCCCGATGCTGCGCTGCCGCCCGACCGGCTGCACAGCGCGATGCGATATTCGGTTTTGGGGGGCGGTAAACGGCTCCGACCAACACTCGTGTACGCAACCGGTGAGGCCCTGTCGGTGCGGCCGGCGATTCTGGATGCTCCTGCAGCAGCAGTCGAGCTATTGCATGCCTACTCCCTCGTACACGACGACCTGCCCGCGATGGACGACGACGACCTTCGCCGTGGCAAACCTACTACGCATCGGGAATACGGAGTAGCGACCGCTATACTCGCGGCAGATGCTTTGCAACCACTTGCGTTTAAGCTGATCTCCGCACATCCGCCTTTGCTGGATCAACCCGCTTTGCAGGTACAGATAATCAGGACGCTGGCCGATGCATGCGGGTCGAACGGCATGACCGGTGGTCAGGCAATCGATTTGGCTTCGGAAGGCCGGCAGCTGGATGCGGCTGAACTCGAGCACATGTACCGTCTAAAAACGGGTCGCTTGTTTCGCGCAAGCGTCATTAGCGCGGCATATTGTGCGGATGATATGAATGACCAAGCGTTGAATGACCTGGAATGCTTCATAGACGCGCTGGGACTCGCCTTTCAGATTCGCGACGACATTCTCGATGTTGAAGGGTCGACTGCACAAATAGGTAAACAGGCCGGTGCCGACGCCGCAAAGCGGAAGGCCACCTACCCGGCCCTGTTCGGGTTGGAATTTGCGCGCCAGCGTGCCGACGATTTACTTGCCAGAGCGCTGACGGCAATTGAGCGGTTTGGACGGGAAGCCAACATTCTGCGAGCTGTTGCAGAATACGTCGTTCGGCGCGAGGCATGATCGCATTGCCAACTTGTTTAGCTGATTGATCGGTGACAGCGGCGCCGAACTGTTAGAATAGCGGCAGTCAGGTGGCGCCGGACCCAAGGCATGTACACCAGTTTCTTTGGCTTAAACGAAAAACCCTTCTCGATTACCCCGGACCCGCGATACCTCTATATGAGCGAGCGGCATTCCGAAGCGCTCGCCCATCTTGTTTATGGAATTACGGAGAGCGGCGGCTTCATTCAGCTTACTGGAGAGGTAGGCACAGGAAAAACCACGCTAATACGCAGCCTGCTTCAGCAGTTACCCGAAAATACCGAAGTTGCATTAATTCTTAATCCCCAACTCTCCTGCATAGAGTTTCTGATTGCCATAATAGAAGACCTGCGGATCGGCCGGCCGAGTCGTACCGCGAACGTCAAGTCTCTCATTACGGTGCTGAATCATTATTTGTTGAAAAATCACAGCAAGGGACGGCGCACTGTATTGATTGTCGACGAAGCGCAGAATCTGACAGTTGACGTACTGGAACAAATCCGGCTGCTGACAAACTTGGAAACTGCTCGGCAGAAGCTGTTGCAGATCACCTTAATCGGCCAACCTGAATTGCGAAAATTGCTAAATCGGGACGATATGCGGCAGCTGGCCCAGCGCATCACTGCACGCTACCATCTGGAACCGTTATCCCGAGAAGAAACTTCCGCCTACATCGAGCACCGCCTGAACGTTGCTGGCGCGACCGGATCAATCTTCACGGCCTCGGCCAGGGAGGAAGTTTTTCGTCATTCCGACGGTGTACCAAGAATCATCAACGTCGTCAGCGACCGCGCGCTATTGGGTGCATATACACAGGACCAGCCCGAAGTATCCCCGGCGCTGGTTCGTCTTGCTGCAGAGGAGGTCTACGACACCGGCAAGCACAAGGGAAAATGGTGGCGAATCGCCGCTGCGGCGATTGCAATCGTCGCGGTGGCACTAGGCCTTGTCTGGACTGGAATTCGCATTGCTTCCGTCCCTACACTCGAAGCAGTGCCAACAGCCGGCGACGCGATTGCCGAAATAGACGTATCAAAGCCAGGCACCATCATATCGCCTAACCCTGCCGAGCCCGCAAACGGGGGCTCTGAGTCTGAAAATATTCGGCAACCGTTGGATGAAGTGCTACAGCGTCATGGTGGTGCCGCAACGTCCACCGATGCAGCCTTCGACACTTTGTTCAGACTATGGGGTGTGGAACACCTACAGAACCCATCGAACGCCTGCGATCAGGCAGAGATGCACAATCTGTATTGTCTGTATCAACGCGGTTCCCTGTCGCAGGTACAGAGTCTTAATCGGCCGGTAATTCTGAGCCTGCGTGACAATTCCGGCTCGCCGCATCACGTTGTGCTACAAAGCATGGGTGACGACCGAGGCACGATCGCTATTGGCAACAATACTTTTCCCGTGAGCCTGGGTGACGTCGGCGACCACTGGTTCGGCGAATATCTGTTGTTGTGGCGACCACAGATAGGTGAACAGACATCGTTCTATCCGGGTATGCGCGATCCACGGGTCACCTGGTTGCGGGAAAGCCTGGCGGTCATTCAGGGTCGACCCATCGCACCGATGAACTCGGATCACTATGATCAGGACCTCGAGGCTCGCGTGAAGGACTACCAGAAAAGTCGCCGCCTTGATGTTGATGGCCTGGTGGGCCAGCAGACTCAGATAGCGATCAATTCCGATTTGGGCACGTCCGGCATTCCAAAGCTGGTAACGGTAAATTAAAGGCCATGTCGTTCATTCTTGATGCGCTGCGTAAGTCGGAAAATGAACGCCGCAAGCATGCCCCACCCGAACATGCGGATGTTCGCATCATGCCCACGAGGCAGCACCGGAGCCCCTGGATTGCGCTAGTTGGCGTGCTTCTGGGTGTAAACGTCATCCTGTTGGCAATTTTCTGGTTTGGCTGGTATCGAAACTCGGATTCTGTCTCCGCTTCAAATGGTGCACCAGCCACATCGGGTGCGGTACCAAAATCTGACACTGGAATCGGCGCGTCTGCGTCAACAGAGGAATTGCGCATCCGAAATCTATCCGAAGAGGCCGGGAGGGGCGGGACCGGATCTTCTGCGGCTCCTTCGTCGGCGGCAAAGGGGTCTGGTGACATCGCTGCTCGGGTTGCACCAAGCGCACCCACGTCTGACGGAAACTCGGCCTACGCTAATGTGCCAACAATGATGGAGGCCATCGTCTCCGGCATTCTTTCAGTGCCACCATTACATCTCGACATTCACGTATACAGCCCTTCGCCCGCGGAGCGATTCGTGTTTATCAACATGGCCAAATACCGTGAAGGTGAACGATTGCAGGAGGGTCCTTCTGTGGAAGAGATTACCGAGTCAGGCGTCATAATGATTCATCAGGGCAGCCGTTTTCTGTTGAGCAGAGAATAAACGGCCTGAGAGTTGAATGAATTCAGGCCCACACGCCAGCATCAGATACCTGGACGGTCACCGCCTCAAACGGAGTGTTTTCGCGGGCTTCGAGCGCATCGTCGCCGAGCAGGAACCGCTGAACCGAATCAACGTTTTTCCCGTTCCAGACGGCGACACGGGCACGAACCTCACACTTACCGTCGCCGCGATTACCGATGCGTTGCACCAATTTGATTCACGGCATGTCGGCGAGTTGCTGACCCGCGTTGCAGATGCCGCGCTGGATGGAGCCAGAGGCAACTCTGGTGCAATATTTGCGCAATTCTTTCAGGGTTTGGCCGATGCCCTCGGTGACCGAGAAAAAATCGATGTCGCTGAATTTGCCGCTGCATTAAAAGCCGCCGACGAATACGCCCGCACCGCTCTTAGTTCGCCGAAGGAAGGCACAATTATCACTGTCATCGGCGCCTACGCGGAAGCGATCCGGGATTGCATAGAAACGGATGGATCAGGCGACTTCGCCACGGTTTCGCATACGGGGCTTGAGGCAGCCCAGAAATCGCTGCAGGCTACCACCGATCAGCTAGAGGAGCTCCGGCGAGCCGGTGTGGTCGATGCCGGGGCCAGGGGTTTCGTCGTGATGCTGGAGGGCATCGAGGCATTTCTGCAGCAGGGCTCGCTGACTTCCGCAACCGAGCCAAGCAAACTCTCGGTGGCAAACCTATCAACCCCGAATGCCGCTCAATGGAGCGGAACCGTTGATCATCGCTATTGCACGGAGTGCGTGCTGAACGGCCAAAATATCGATCTCCGCAAGTTGCGCGAATCCCTGGCAGAACTCGGCAGCAGTCTGGTCGTCGCGGGCAGCCAGAATAAAATCAAGATTCACATTCACGTTGATGAGCCTTCAACCGTGTTTGATGTCGCCTCGAATTTTGGCACCGTCAGTGATCAAAAGGCCGACGATATATTGCAGCAGGCCGAGACGATGCGCCTGGCCGCAAAGCGTATCGCCATCGTAACCGATTCCGCTGCGGACATGCCCGACTCGGCCATACACGATCTGGATATTCACATCGTGTCGTTGCGAATCAGTTTTGGCAGCGAAACCCATCTCGATAAGGTGGGCCTGACTCCCGAGCAATTCTTTCGGGAGTTGGTAAGCAATCCCGAGCGTGCGCGGACTTCGCAGCCGGCCCCGGGTGATTTCAGGCGCATGTATGACTATCTCGGATCTCATTTTCAACATGTCATCTCGATCAGTCTGACTAAGAAGGTCAGTGGTACCTGGCAGGCTGCCGTCACGGCCGCACACCGGGCGCAAAGGTCGGACCGGATTACCGTTGTCGACAGCCGGAACGTATCGCTGGGACAGGGACTTATCGCAATGCATGCCGCTGAATGTGTCCGGGCCGGTTACCCGCTTGACGATGTACTCGCATCGGTGGGCGAGATTGCCGCGCAGACGCGCACCTATGGCCTCGTGACGGATTTGAGCTATGCAGTGCGGGGCGGCCGCATCAGACCTTCGATCAAGTGGCTGGCCGATCGACTGCGACTGACGCCAATACTGAGCAACTCCGTTGACGGAACGATCGGAGTCAGAAATTTCATGGCCGGCCGTCGGGATTTGCTGCGTCGCTTCGCACGTCACGTTGCCCGACGAGCGCAGCGGGGAAAGATGTATCGGGTGGCGATTGGCCATGCCAATTGTCGAGACGATGCCGACCGGCTGCGTGAGGAGCTGCTGGACAAACTACCCGGCATCGAAGCGAGCTATGTAACGGAGCTCGGCTCGGCCCTCGGTGTACACGCCGGTCCGGGTGCGCTGGTGGTGTCCCTTCAGGAATACCGGCCATTGAGCAGTAACGGCCGCAGTGAAGGCCAAGCTAGCTAAAACTCAATCTGCTCGTTCAATCAGTGTGGGGCCCTGGTTTGCCGGATTGTTCACGGTCCGGTTGACTGGCCATGCCTGAATGTCCTCGTCGTCATAGGATTTCAGCATCGCAATCAGCGCGTCAGGGTCGCGTTCTGCTTGAATCCAGTCGGTCGCTGTGGGCGCATCGAGGATTACGGGCATACGGTCATGAAGCTTGCCGATCGACTTGCTCGCCGTTGTTGTAATGATGGCGCATGTCTCCAGCGGGGGTTGATCAGTTTTGTCCCAGCTCTCCCATAAGCCCGCCATGGCAAACGGGCGATCGGTCTTAAGCGAAATAAAATACGGCGTCTTGCGCCCGTCTTCAGCGTGCCATTCATAAAAACCGTCGGCCAGGATCACGCACCGACGGCGTTTGAACGCTTGGCGAAATGCCGGTTTCTGGGCGACCGTCTCGGCGCGAGCGTTGATCATCCGGGCACCGATCGCAGCATCCTTCGCCCAGAAGGGTACCAGCCCCCATTTGAGCATCGCCGCCTCCGGTT
>JAUWKW010000013.1 GCA_030614035.1 Chromatiales bacterium
AAGCGAGTCGGCGAATCATGCCCGAGCGAAGCATGAGTTGGTGGCTGACAACTTCAGCTTCGGCGGGCACCTCTTTGAAGGTGGAAAGGGGTAGCTTAGACAGTCGCATATGCACTGGCCCTTGCAGGGAGCCGGTCTGACCCCATCGGCCGGCGACATTCTAACGGCAATCGCGGTGCAAGTCCCTGTTTGGCGGACCGCAGGGCGCCCGCCAGAACCGAGCTCAGCCGCAGGTAGCGCACACTGCGACGGGCTACACGCTGCGGGTGTATTCGCGCGGTCGCCGTGGCAATATGCCGGGAAGCTCAATTCGCGGAGGCCCTGTGGAAGAGCAAGATAAGAAAAAGGGGCGGATACGCCGCCGCGGCATCTACCTGCTTCCCAATCTGTTGACCACGGCAGCACTGTTCGCTGGTTTCTACGCAGTAGTTGCGGCAATCGACGGCAACTATCCAAGTGCAGCCGTTGCTATTTTTATTGCGCAGCTACTGGACGGCCTGGACGGAAAGCTGGCACGCCTGACCAGAACCGAGTCCGACTTCGGTAAAGAATATGACAGCCTTTCGGACATGGTCGCGTTCGGTTTGGCGCCAGCGTTGGTTGTATACCAATGGGGCGTCGAACGTTTGTCCGAATACGGCTGGATCTGGGGCAAACTGGGTTGGCTGGCTGCGTTTCTGTACGCGGTTGCGGCGGCGCTGCGGCTGGCGCGGTTCAACGCGATGCCGGAAGATTCAGACCGACGTTTCTTCCAGGGATTGCCGAGTCCTCCGGCAGCCGCGCTGGTCGCCGGTATGGTCTGGGTTGGCACCGTGCACCAATGGTCCGGCGGCTTCGCGCTCGCGTTGGCGTTTTCGATTACCGCGGCCGCAGGTGCCCTGATGATTTCGCGGTTTCCCTACTACAGTTTTAAAGAGATCAGTGGCCGCGGTCGGATCTCCTTTACCTATGCCTTCGTGGTCCCACTGATATTCATTTTGATTGCGCTGAATCCACCCACCGTGTTGTTTTCGCTGGCCGGAACTTACGCAATATCAGGGCCGATCACGGCGCTGTGGCGCCTGCGAAGCGGCGCTGACTCAGCCAAACAGAGCTCCGGCACTGCTCCGGGGGCCGGACCGTGAGCGAGCCCGCCGCCAGATTGTCACCGCGCCAGCGCAAGCTGCTCGACGCAATGGGGATTGATATCTGGGTCAGTCCCGATCGTTTGGCGGACGTGCCGGCGGCCGACGGTGCCATCGGCGTCAGCGTTGGCGGTACCCCCGACCAGGACTGGATTGCATTGGAACAGGAGGTATTGAGCTGCACACGCTGCCCATTGCACCGTTCCCGCACCCAGGCCGTCTTCGGGGTTGGAAATTCGTCGGCAGATTGGCTGATCATCGGCGAGGCCCCCGGCGTTGAAGAGGACCGGCGCGGGGAACCGTTCGTCGGCCGTGCCGGGCAATTGCTGAACGAGATGCTTCGCGCTGCCGGGTTAACGCGCGAACAGGTCTATATCGCTAATATCCTGAAGTGCCGACCACCCGAGAATCGTGACCCGCGACCGGAGGAAGTCAGCTGCTGCACTCCTTATCTGGAGCGCCAGATCAGCCATATCGCGCCGCGGTTGATTCTTGCCGTTGGGCGAATTGCGGCACAAAATCTACTCGGTGTCGACATGCCCCTGGGAAAAATGCGTGGCACGGTGTACCACTATGGATCGGGAGGCATTCCAGTCGTGGTGACTTATCATCCAGCCTACCTGCTTCGCAGTCCCAGCCAAAAGCGCAAAGTCTGGGAGGATCTCTTGCTGGCGCAGCAACTGCTACAGGACCTTAGTCGATGATCGCGGCCGTCCAAGATCTGGGACCAAGCATACGCGAAATGCAGTATGGCGATGTGCCGGCGATCGTTGCGATTGAAGCCGATACGTACGCGTTTCCGTGGACCGCAACAATATTTCGGGATTGCCTGCTGGCCGGATACACCAGCCTGGTGCTTGAACACGCTGGTGGACTGCAGGGCTATGCGATCATGTCGCTGGCCGCGGCTGAGGCACACCTGCTGAACCTGTGCGTGGCCGGGCATTTGCGATGTCGCGGTTTCGGCAGACAGTTGCTGCACCAACTGCTGGGTCAGGCACGAAGCGCGCGCGCCGAGCGAATCTACCTCGAAGTACGTCCAACCAACCAGGCTGCGCTGGAGATGTATCGCCAAGCCGGATTCGTCGAACTGGGAATTCGCCGAAACTACTATCGGTCGCTGGCCGGTCGCGAAGACGCAATGGTCCTGGTGCGTCGCCTGAATGAAATCCGCGCATAGCCGTTTATCGGTCATTAGCTGGGCGCTCTACGACTGGGCCAATTCGGCATTTTCTCTGACTGTGGTTACGGCCTTTGTACCGGTGCTGCTGGCCCAATATTGGAACGATGGCGCCGCGTCCACGGTCACCACTTTCCGGCTCGGCTGGGCGAATGCGCTCGCCAGTCTGGTAATTGCGCTGATAGCACCGATCATAGGCGCCATTGCTGATCGGGCGAGTCGCCGCAAAGGGTTACTGCTGGTATTTGCTGCGCTGGGCGTGATCATGACCGGCGCACTCTTTTTCGTCGCTCAGGGTCAGTGGTTCATCGCGGTGGCCTTGTATGTCTTTGCATCAATCGGATTCGCCGGCAGCAATTCACTTTACGACGCATTACTAATTGCAGTTTCCACAGAAGAAGACTTCGACCGGATATCAGCTCTTGGATACGCTTACGGTTATCTCGGCGGTGCTTTGCTGTTTACGCTGAATGTGCTGATGGTTGCAAACCCGGGTTGGTTTGGTCTCGCTTCAGATGTCGAAGCGGTGCGATTGGCGTTTTTGCTGGTGGCAATCTGGTGGGCCGTTTTCAGTATTCCGTTGCTGCTGTTCGTGCCGGAAGACCGGACCGCCGCACAATCAGTTGCGCATTCGGTGGTCGATGGTTTGCGGCAGCTTAAAAAGACACTGGCAAAAGTGCGGTCGCATCGCGATACGGTAGTTTTCCTGCTGGCCTATTGGCTGTATATCGACGGCGTTTATACGATCATCAAAATGGCGGTCGACTATGGTTTATCGCAGGGATTGAACATGGATGACCTGATCCAGGCCGTGCTGATTACCAACTACATCGGTTTCCCGGCAGCACTGGCGTTCGGCGCATTTGGTGCCCGGTTCGGCGCTAAGCGTGGAATTATCCTGGCGCTTTGTGTCTACCTGCTTGCAACGGCGATGGCGCCTTTCATAAATACAGAGGCGGAGTTCTATGCACTCGCGATCGCGATCGGGTTGGTACAGGGCGGTGTGCAGAGCCTGAGCAGGTCGCTATTCGCGCGGCTTATACCTGTTGGACAAACCGCGGAATTTTTCGGCTTTTACAACATGCTGGGCAAATTCGCGGCGATTCTCGGGCCGGCGATGGCCGGGGTTGTAGCTTTAGCCACGGGCAGCCAACGGATCGGCATCCTGTCGATCATCGTGTTATTTATTGCAGGCTTGGCAGTACTGACCCGCGTTCGGGTCCCGCCGGCAGCTTAATCGGGCTGGCGGCGTCGACTGGGCCGAAAGCGTCGGATTCGCTCGGTGAACTCGGCCAGACGATCAGCAGCGGTCATTCCCTCGTAGCGCAATTGCAGGTAGAGGGCGTTGATCGCCACAATATCCCCGGCCAGATCCGGACGAACGCCAATCACCGCGCGGGCAAAATCGCTTGGACCTTCAGCCGGCTGCGGACCTCTGCCGATGTTGGCCAGCCGATTACAGAATCGCCGATACTGCCGCAAAACCGGGTCGACCGGACGAACCCCGGCCCGACCGAGCATGAACGCCAGCGCAGCCAGAAACACCGCGCAGCTGGTCATCATTGCAGCGACCAGGTCTGACCAGGAGGGCTTCGTAAAGCCCAGCGACTGCAGCAAGCTGCGTTGCACTTCCGGGCCAAATCCCAATACCCACTGGTTCCAGGCAGCATTGACCGCATCCCAGCTCAAGACCAGCCGGTTCAGCACGGGATTACCCCGCAGGCCTCGAATGCCATCACGTTCGCCGGCCGGTAGCGCCTCCTCCAGACCGTATTCGATGCGTTCAGGCGCCACCGCCGCGGTTGGGTCGAAGCGCAGCCAGGCACCGTCGAGCCACACTTCGGTCCAGGCGTGCGCGTTCGATTGGCGCACGATCCAGTAATCCGCCAGCGGGTTTCTTTCGGCGCCCTGGTACCCGGTGACCAGGCGCGCTGGGATGCCGGCGGCACGCGCCAGCACGGCAAAAGCCGATGCATAATGCTCACAAAAGCCTTTCCGGGTTTCGAACAGGAATTCATCGACCGGGTTGTCACCCAGGAGCTGGGGTGAAAGAGTGTAATAAAAAGCTTCCCGCCGGAACATTCTCAGTAGCTCCATCAAATAAGCACGATCGCTGGTGGCGGCGCGGCGCAAGCGCTGCGCCATCGCCACGCTATTTGGATTGCTGGCCGGTGGCAGGAATGTGTTCGCCTGAAGATACCGTGGGTGCTCGTCAATTCGGTTGATGCCGCCGGTGACCGAGCCGGCACGATACGCGATCCGTTGACGGATCGGAGTTTGGTTCATCAACTGATACCCACCGGCAAGATACCCGCGCGGCGCGTCCCATTGCACGGGCGTTTCCAGGGCCAGTAACCAGCGGCGCCCGTGTGGCTCCAGGATCAGTTCATAGTTGACGGTCGCAGCATGTCCCGGTGTAGCGGCGTCCGCTCTCGGGCGCAGCCCCCGATCTCGCCATGCCCAGCTGCGTCCATTGAAGAAACTCATTACCGGCCCGCGCCAGTAGCGTTCCCGGGGTTCGGGCACGGCCGATTCAAAACGCACACGAAAGGCCACAGCGTCGGAGCGGCTCAGGCTGGAAATGTCGCCTGGATTGACCGTATCACTTAAGCCCGTGATCCCGCTGCCGCCGCCGGCTGGCAGGGCCCAGAATGGGCCCGGTACGCGGGGGAACAGAAAGAAAAGCAGCAACATTAACGGTATCGCCTGTGCGATAAGCACCATCGCATGCATCAAGCTTCGGCGCGGTGGAAACGGTGGCCCGCGGACGCTTGATTGCAGCAGCGCGCAAATCGTAAAAGTCGTGCCGAGCAGCAGTAGGCCGACTGACCAGATCGCCTGTTCGCGCAGGAATGCGGCGAACAGCAGAAAAAAACATATCAACGCGACAATGGCCTGGTCGCGTTCGGCCCGGGTCTCGAGCAACTTCAGTCCAACCATGACCAGTAACAGGGCCGTACCCGCCTGGACACCGCTGATGCGCCGGTATGTCCAGATGACCGCGATAAGACCAAACAGTGCCAGCGGGATGCGCAGCCAGCCGGACGGCAAACTCCAGCGACGTTGCTCGGCAAACAGCCGCCAGGTCGCGATGCTCAGCACCAGTGCGATGATCCACGGACTTACGAACGGAAAATGCGGCGCACTGGCGACAAGCATCGCGCCAATCAGCCAGGCAATGCGAACGACGTCACCGGTTGCTGCCGCATTCATGCCGATGGTTCCTGGCTTGCGCCGTCGTCCGTCTGCCCAAATGTCGCCAACTGTCGCAGGCATTGGTGCACGTGCTGCTCGCCGCGCTGAGGTGCTATCGCGCTGCCTGGCAACCGCAAGCCAAAAGCTTGTCGCTCCCGATGTGCGTCGAGCACCAGTCGGGTAAGCATCGACAAACGGCTCTCGGTGTTCGCGGCAGCGACGGCATTCCATTCGATCCACAGCGGCTGCCGACCGCCTTCACGATACTCCTTGACGAGCAGAGTGCCGAGGCGAGCCACACTCTTCCACGCGACGCGCCGAGGAGAATCGCCGGGACGAAATTCGCGCAGCCCGGAAAATTCGTCGTCACCAGACTGTTGTTGGCCGCCTGCATCCTGCGCGCTGGAAAGCACATCGAGTGGCGGCGAAGAATCGGCCGGTTTCGGGTAGACCAGCGCGGTTGTATCCAGGTTTATCCACGCCCAGGCTCGCAGCAACCCCAGAGGAAAAGTGGTGCTGACCGCCAGCCGTGGCGTTTGCATCCAACCTCTGCTTGGTGCGTCCAACGGCAACGAAAAGCGCGCATCGGACAGCGGGCCAATGTCGACGTAGCGCGGGGATGACCGGTCCCAGGCGACGCGAATTTGCCAACGGTGCATTGTGCGCGAGTTGCCCGCAATAAATCTGAATTGCGCTTGTTGCCCGGCGAAGACCGGAGCAACACCCTGAAAGTCCAATCGGAGCCCAACGAGATTGCGGTGGCAGTGATGCATGGTAACCAGGCCGATGCCGGTTAGCAGGAAGGTCAGTGCAAAACCCATGTTGTTGTTGTAGTTCATCGAACCGAGCAACAAAACGAAAACGGTCAGCGCGTATGCGAGCCCGGTTCTGGTCGGCAGGATGTAAATGCGACGGCGCGCCAGTTCGAGGCGCTGCGGGTCGACGCCCTGGCGGCGTCGCGCCCATCGCCGGCCCCGGTCGCCGATCTGGGCGGCCGCGTATTGCCAGGGAAGCCGCAGCACGCTCAAGGAATGGGCACCGAATCCAGCACGAACTGACCGGACTGCCGCTCGGCAGTATCAACTTCGGCTCTCAGGCGCAGGCGATGCCCTGCGACCGCCGGGAACACCGCCTGCACGTCTTCCGGGTGTACACCGGCATGTCCGCAGATCAATGCCCAGGCGCGGGCTGCGCTGATCAAATCAACGGACGCCCGGGGCGACAGTCCAAGTTCAAACTCCGCTGCCGAACGCGTAAACCGGACAAGGGCCTGCACGTAGTCCAACAGCGCATCAGAAACCGCAATTTGCCGGGTTGCTGCTCGCATTTCGATCAGGCTGGCATCACCAACCAAAGGCTCCAGCTGATCCAGTAAGTTGCGTCGGTCGTCGCCGCAAAGCAATTTGCGCTCCAGTTCTTCGGCCGGATAGCCCAGCCCGATGCGCATTAAAAAACGGTCCAGCTGGGACTCGGGTAACGGGAAGGTACCGATCTGATAAACCGGGTTCTGCGTCGCGATCACGAAAAACGGACTGGGTAAGGCGTAGGTTTCGCCATCTACCGTGACCTGGTGCTCCTCCATGGCTTCCAGCAGGGCGCTTTGTGATTTGGGTGTCGCCCGATTTATTTCGTCGGCGAGTATCAGCTGGGCAAACAGCGGTCCTTTGTGGAATTGAAATCTGGCTTCGGTCTGCTGGTATATGGTCACCCCGATCACGTCGGCCGGCATCAGGTCACTGGTGAACTGGATACGGCTGAAACTGAGATCCAGCACCACAGCGAGCGAACGGGCCAGCAGCGTTTTGCCGACTCCGGGAACGTCTTCTATCAGCAAATGCCCGCCGGCGAGCACGCAGGCCAGCGCCAGCCGAATCTCATCGTCCTTACCGAGGATGACCTGGCCAACCTCGTCAGTCAGTTTGTCGGCGACGGCGGTCGCCTGATGAATCGCAGCATTCATGGGTCACGGCTCCCCGGGCTGCGCTTGCGCCGGGCGCTTAAATCAGTTCATCCAGTTTCTCGAGCTGGGCATCAATCTGGCTGATTTCGCGTTCCAGGTCTGTGAACCGTTGCCGTTCTTTGGCCAACACCGCCGCTGGGGCTTTGGCGAGGAATTGCTTGTTTTCGAGCTTGCCCTGAATCTTTTGGAGATCATGCGTGCCGCGGCCGCGCTTTTTCTCCAGGCGGAGCTTTTCGGCCGCAACGTCGATCACACCCGCCATTGGCACCAGGATTTTCATTGCCCCGAGCAGCGCGGTTGCGGACGGCGGCGGCGATTCGTCGTCGGCGAGGACCCGGACGTCAGCGAGTCGGCCGAGGTTCTTTAAATACAGCGCGTGGCGCGCCAGCAACTCCTGGTCCGTGTCCGACGCACCCTGTAACAGCACGGACAATGGCCGACCGGGCGCAATGTCCATTTCGCCACGAATCTGGCGAATGCCAATAATGACGCCCATGATCCATTCGATCTGCTGCTCGGCATCTGCATCCTTATCGAACGCGTCCGCGCTTGGGTAGGCCTGCAGCATGATCGTTGCGCCGTCGCGAGGCGCCAGTTTCTGCCAGATCTCCTCGGTAATAAACGGGATCAGTGGGTGCAGGCAGCGCAGCAACGCGTCGAGTACTTCAACCAGGGTTTCGCGCGTCGCCGCTTTCGACGAATCCGTAGCATCCGTATCCTGCAACGCGGTTTTAGACAGCTCCAGGTACCAGTCGCAGTATTCGTTCCAGGTGAACTCGTATAGCGTTTTGGCCGCGAGATCGAGGCGGTAGGATTCCAGGTGTTTACGCGTGTCCACGATTGTCTGATTAAGGCGCGAACGAATCCAGCGGTCACAAAGGTTTTGATCCGCGGGGGCTATCGGCGCGGACTGAGCATCTGGAGTTTGATTCATCAGCACATATCGGGCCGCATTCCAGATTTTGTTACAAAAATTTCGGTAACCCTCTATTCGATTCAAATCGAATCGAATGTCGCGGCCCGTGCTGGCCAATGCAGCGAAGGTAAAGCGCAATGCATCTGTACCGAACTCGGGGATGCCATTGGGAAATTGCTTGCGGGTCGCGGCCTCGATCTGCGGTTTCAATTGCGGCTGCATCAGTCCGGCGGTGCGTTTGTCCAGCAGCGTATCCAAATCGACCCCGTCTATCAGGTCCAGCGGATCGAGCACGTTTCCCTTGGACTTGGACATCTTCTGGCCTTCCTGGTCGCGAATCAGCCCGTGTATGTAAACTTCGCGAAACGGCACATCGCCGGCAAATTTCAGGCCCATCATGATCATCCGTGCAACCCAGAAGAAGATGATGTCGAAACCGGTGACCAGGACGCTGCCAGGGTAGAACGTCTTCAGGTCTGACGTGTCGTCGGGCCAACCCTGTGTGGAAAAGGGCCACAGCGCAGACGAAAACCAGGTGTCCAGAACGTCTTCGTCCTGGCGAAGCACCAGATCTGGTGCAAGGTCGTGCCGTTGCCGGGCTTCGGTCTCTGATCGGCCGACATAGATGTTCCCGGCGTCGTCATACCACGCGGGAATTCGATGGCCCCACCACAGTTGCCGGCTGATGCACCAGTCCTGGATGTTGTGCATCCACTCGAAGTAGGTTTTGGACCAGTTTTCCGGTATGAAACGAATGCGGCCATCTTCGACCGCCTGGATGGCTGGCTCAGCCAGGGGCCCGGTTTTCACGAACCACTGATCTGTCAGGTACGGTTCCACGATCTCGGTGCTGCGATCACCGCGCGGAACCATCATCGAGTGGTCTTCGATCTTTTCAACGAGGCCTGCGGCCTCAAGGTCGGCGACAACACGTTTCCGGGCGTCGAAGCGGTCGAGGTTCCGGTATGGCTCCGGCGCGTTGTCGTTAATCTCTGCGTTGGTTGAAAAAATATTGATGATTGGCAAATCGTGTCGCAGGCCGACTTCGTAATCGTTGAAATCATGGGCCGGCGTAATCTTTACGCAGCCGCTGCCAAACTCGGGGTCGACGTATTCGTCCGCGATGACCGGTATCTGCCGGCCCGTTAGCGGCAACTCCACCGTTAGCCCGACCAGCGAACGGTAACGTGTGTCTTCGGGATGCACGGCTACGGCTGTGTCGCCAAGCATCGTTTCAGGTCGAGTCGTGGCTACAACGACATAGCCGTCCCCACTCGTTAGCGGATAGCGGAAATGCCACAGGTGGCCTTGCTCTTCTTTCGACAGTACCTCGAGGTCGGACAGGGCCGTGTGCAACACCGGATCCCAATTAACCAGACGCTTGCCCCGGAAAATTAAGCCTTCATCGTATAGTTGAACGAATACTTCGATGACTGCCCGCGACAGGTCCTCGTCCATCGTGAACCGTTCGCGACTCCAGTCGCCCGAACTGCCCATGCGCCTGAGCTGCTGCGCGATCGTATCGCCCGATTGCTGTTTCCAGTCCCAGACTTTCTGCAGGAACGCTTCCCGCCCGAGGCTCAGGCGATCCTGACCGGCGGATTCGATCTGCCGTTCGACGACCATTTGCGTGGCGATACCGGCGTGGTCCATGCCGGGTTGCCACAAGCTGTTGTAACCGAGCATACGGTGATATCGCGTCAGGGCGTCCATGATCGTGTCCTGGAACGCGTGCCCCATGTGCAGTGTGCCGGTGACATTCGGCGGCGGAATCATTATCGAGTACGGCTCGCCGTGACCGGACGGCGCAAAATAGCCAGCCTTCTCCCAATGCGCGTACCAGGCTTTCTCGATGGCGGCTGGCTTATAGGATTTTTCCATCAGGCCTCAGGTTTTCCCTTGGTATCACCGGGGCCACCGGAAAATTGTTCTTTCAGGATGTCATCGATCAGTATTGGAAGTTCGTGCTGGGCTCTGCGGCGCAGCCGCTCCGCCAGCGTAAATTCCAGATCCTTGAGCATATTTGCCAGCAGCCGTTCAATGAGGAGGAGACCGCTCTTGGTCAGCCGTGAGCGCAACAACTCCAGATCCGCCTCATCGATTTGGCTTGCTGCTGGCGTTTCCTCGGCACCCGCCTGCTTTTCGATGCTCTCCGTTAATAGTGGAATGCGATCGCTTGCCACAGCAGTCATCCAATCGGATGGGTTTCTATCTGACAACCCTGATCGCGGTAGTACTGATAGCGTTGCCGGCCAGCCGCGCGGCAACCATCGCTGCGATCGACGATCTCGGCTACGCGGGGGAAGGCCGCATAGAAAGACGGCGTTTGTTCGGACAGATTGATCAGCAGATCGCCTTCGCCGGTACTATCGGTGCCGCATCCAATCGTCACCGGTGCGGCAGGGATGCGGCCCGGTTCGACGAGTTCATGCGGCACAAAGCTGCCACCGCGGAAAGTCCAAAGCAAATCGTCAAGGCGCCGGGCATCGGCTTGGGTTTCGGCGTGGGCGTAAATCCTGTGGGAGAGTACGTAAGCCTTCTCCGCCAAACGGCAGGCGAATCGTAACCGGCCACTCGGCTCGGTTGATTCAAGGACGTAAAAGTCTACGCGGGTCGCTGCGTTCGGCAACGCCAATTCCTCCGGGCGGTTCCACCGATGCGCCGAAAATCGCAGTGCTCGGATGACGGTGCTACGGGGCTCTATTGATCCAGCAGGAATTCTACCAGCAACGGCACCGGCCGGCCGGTGCTGCCTTTTCTCGCGCCGCCGCGCCATGCCGTGCCAGCGATATCCAAATGAGCCCAATCGGTGCCATCAACGAACCGGGACAAAAAGCACGCGGCAGTGATTGTTCCTGCGTCGCGTCCGCCCACATTTGCAACATCGGCAAAGTTACTCTTCAATTGAGCTTGGTATTCATCGTCCAGCGGCAACTGCCAGGCCGGGTCATCGGCAGCGTTTCCGGCATCGAGCAGTTTTTTAGCCAGCCGGTTGGAGTTCGACAGCAAACCCGTTCGATGTTTACCGAGCGCAACCACGCAGGAACCGGTTAGCGTAGCGACATCAATCATCGCCGCCGGCTTGAAGCGTTGGGCGTAGGTCAATGAGTCGGACAGAATCAGCCTGCCTTCAGCATCGGTATTCAGCACCTCGATCGTTTGGCCCGACATCGCCGTGACGATGTCCCCCGGCTTGGTGGCTTTACCGCTGGGCAGGTTCTCCGCCGCGGGCACCAGGCCGACGAGATTCACCTTGAGTTTGAGTTGGGTGATTGCCTTCATGACTCCGACAACAGTTGCTGCACCGCTCATGTCGAATTTCATTTCATCCATGGCGCCGGGCGGTTTGAGTGAGATGCCACCCGCATCGAAAGTGATGCCCTTGCCAATCAGCGCGATGGGAGGCTTGGCCGCGGCGGCGCCACGGTAGCGCAGGACGATGAACTTGGCCGGTTCGTCGGTTCCTGCCGTAACAGACAGCAGCGCACCCATTTTCAATTTTCGCATTTCCGCTTCGTTAAGCACCTGGACCGTCAGTTTCGGCGCGTTCTTCGCGAGTTCACGCGTGCGTTTGACCAGGTACGTGGGCGTGCAGACGTTTGCGGGCAGGTTGCCCAGGTCACGGGTCAGGTCCTGGCCGGCGCCGATGGCGTCACCGTGAGCAATTCCGCGCCGGGCGCGGGTAGCCGCTTTCCGATCACGAACGGCGATACCGAGGGTCTTGAGGGCGGGTTTGTCGACCTTCGAATTGGATTTCATCGCGGTGAATCGATACACCGTGTCATGCCAGGTTTCCGCGGCGATCCGCGCCAGCCGATACGCATCGCTGCCGGCAACGCGTTCGAGGCTCACATATGAAATCGCATCGGTATGATTCGAACCCGATAACGCAGTGAAGGCAGCGCGCATTGCCTTCCGATAAGCGCGGCCGTCGAATTCGTCTTTCGGGCCGCAGCCCACCAGCAACAAACGGTCAAACGGACATCCTTCGGTCTGCGTTAAAAGCAAGGTCTGGCCCACTCCGTCACGCAGATCGGCACTTTTGTTAACCGCTGAAATTGCTCCGCTGATGACAGAATCGATTGCCCGCGCCGCCGTGCCGAGCTTGCCGCCGTCATAGACCGGCACGATGGCGACATCGGTGCGCTGTTCTGTCGGTTTGCCCGTCTTGACCTGATACCGCATCAGGTATCCCCTGTGTGCTGTTTTTGGCGGCCGCGCCGCTGACTTGACTCTCAGCTTCGGCAGCCCTGAAGATAGGGCAAGAGAGCCACATTCTTCCCCAAACGAATGCGGCGTAGTTTACTTGATTATCATCTGACTCGCGAAGCCGTTCGCTGCCTGGAACCGATCACGCCAATGCCAATAACGGTCCGTACAGACGCCGCGCTCACGCCGGCATTACGATTCGGCTGATCCGCCATGTCCAGCATACTCAGTCGCTATATTCTGAAAGAAACAGCTCAGACCTGGCTGGCCGTGACATTGGTGCTGCTGATGGTATTGCTGACCAATCAGTTTGCCCAGGTGCTGGGGGACGCCGCCGCGGCCAAACTGCCCAAGGATGCAGTGTTAACTGTGATGGGCTTCAGCTCGATCACCTATCTGACCATACTGATTCCATTGGGCATGTTCCTGTCCGTCATGCTGGCAATGGCCCGCTTTTACCGCGATAGCGAAATGGCCGCGATGATGGCATCGGGTATTGGACCGTTGGCCTTGTACCGCCCTTTGATTACGTTTGCGCTGGTACTCGCAGCGACTGTCGGTTACTTGTCGATGGATCTGGTGCCCCGTGCTACCGAGCGCGGACAGCTCATCAGCGAAAAGGCGAAACAACAAGCCGAGTTGGGTCTGCTCGAGGCCGGCCGAGTCGTATCCTTCGGCTCCGACGACGCCGTCATGTACGCTGAAAAGGTGTCTGACAGCGG
>JAUWKW010000009.1 GCA_030614035.1 Chromatiales bacterium
CGCGCCAGATCCAGCCGTCGTTCTTCAGTTAGATCCGGCAAAGGAACCCGGATGACACTACCAGCAGTGACAGGATTAAGCCCCAGATCGGAATTCCGTATTGCTTTTTCTATGACCGGTACCATCTGCTGTTCCCAAGGAGTAACGGTCAACGTGCGAGAGTCTTCAACGGCTAGGTTTGCAACCTGGTTAAGGGGCACATTGGACCCGTAGTATTCAGCGTTGATATGTTCTAGCAGGCCTGGGTGTGCACGACCAGTGCGAAGTTTCGTCAATGCCTTGGTGAACGCAAGCACACTCTTGTCCATGCGACCGCTTGCATCTTTTTGTACATCCTCGATCATGGCAAACCCCTCAGATGCGCGTACTCAAATCCTAGCCGTCGGACACCAACGTTCCTATTTCCTCGCCACTTACCAGGCGCACCAGATTGCCTTGGGGATGCAGACCAAGAACTCTGATGGGTAGGCTGTTGTCCCGACACATGACTATAGCCGTTGTATCCATGACATTGAGCTTATCCCTGATAACCTGGTCGTACGACAGGTGCTCATAGCGCTGCGCGTTTGGGTCTGTTACCGGGTCGGCTGAGTAGACTCCATCAACTTTGGTTGATTTAACCAAGACATCGGCGCCAACCTCTATAGCGCGCAAACTAGCGGCCGTGTCAGTCGTAAAAAATGGGGTCCCCATGCCCGCTGCGAAAATAGTAATTCGACCTTTCTCTAAGTGCCGAATAGCCCGACGGCGGATAAAATCCTCGCAGACGTCGTGGATTTGTAACGCAGACATGACGCGCGCAACTACGCTTTCGCGTTCTAATGCGTCCTGAAGGGCGAGCGAATTAATAACTGTGGCCAGCATTCCCATGTGATCGCCGGTCGCCCGGTCCATCCCCGAACGCGCCAACCCGGTGCCACGAAATATGTTGCCGCCGCCGATAACAACACCGACTTGAACTCCTAACGCGGTTACATCGCGAAGTTCAGTCGCAATACTGGTCAGTATTTTGGGGTCTATGCCATAGTCTTCAGCGCCGAGAAGAGCTTCGCCGCTAAGTTTAAGAAGGATACGCCGGTACGGTATCTCAGTAGAGGTCATGTCAAATCCCGGTAATTCCAGCTGACACAAAGAAGCAACCCCACCAGGACGCGGAGCAACTCACACACTAAATTTCGAGTACGAAAATCAACCTTATCGATTCAACCGACATTCGTGGTTACTACACATTTCTAGCCGGTCGCATCAACCTGTGCCTTAACCTCTTCGGCAAAATTCTCCGCCTTTTTCTCAATGCCCTCACCCACTTCGAAGCGGGCAAACGAATTGATTGACGCCCCATGCTGTTTTAGAAGCTTCTCTACTGATATATCCGGGTCTTTCACAAATGGCTGACCTAGCAGTGTAATCTCGCTCAGATATTTTCGCATGCGGCCTTCGACCATTTTGGCCACTATCTCCGGCGGCTTCCCCTCTTGTCCTGCCTGCTCGGTAAGGAATGTGCGCTCGCGCTCAAGCTGCTCCTTCGGCACGTCTTTCTCTGCGATACAAGCAGGAGCGCTGGCTGCAATATGCATCGCCAAATCCTTGCGCAAGTCAGCATCACCGCTTGTCACATCCACAATGACCCCAATTTTGGAGCCTTGATGCAGGTAATAGCCAATTTCGCCCTTTGCCGCGATTTGCCTAAATTGCCTCACACCGATGTTCTCGCCAAGTTTGGCTACTAGGTCAATGCGCGCTTGATCCAAAGTGCCGCCGCTTTTTGTTTCTGCTGCCAGGAGTTTATCAACGCCGGATTCATCTGTTCTCAACTCGAATACAGCTTCGGCGGAGGCGTTAGCAAAATCGATAAAGTTTTTATCGCGCGCGACGAAATCGGTCTCGCTATTCACTTCAACGAGGACCGCCTTATCCTCATTCTGAGCGAATGCAATTCGACCTTCGGCAGCGATTCGAGCAGACTTTTTATCAGCACTCGACTGGCCCCGCTTGCGCAGCAAATCCTGTGCCGCCGAAATGTCGCCCTCGGCTTCCACCAGAGCACTTTTGCATTCCATCATGCCGGCGCCGCTCAGATCCCTAAGCTCTTTTACTAGGCTCGCCGAAATCGTCATGTTCCTGGTCCTGAATGTATGGTGTAACGACACTGCACTTCGCATGTCAGTGCCCAGATTTGACTCCGATACGATACCGGAGATCGGGCCCGCCGGCGCCTATCTACTTGCCAGTCGTTTTCTTCTTGGTGGTTTTCTTGGTTGCCTTTTTCGCCGCAGTTTTCTTAGTGCTTGCCTTGGTTCCGGATGCTTTCTTCTTCGCGGTCTTCTTTGCGGCTGTTTTCTTCGCCGCCGACGCTTTTTTGCTGGTGGCCGCCTTTTTCTTGGTCACCTTCTTCTTGGTGGGCTCTGCAGCGACCGGCTCTGGAGCAGCGTCCTGCGCCTGTATTTCAGCTTGTGGCTGAGCCACCGGTTCAGTTGGCTCTGGAGCAGCGTCCTGCGCCTGTGTTTCAGCTTGTGGCTGAGCCACCGGTTCAGTCAGCGCTGGTGCTTCATCGACCGTCGCGGGTGCCTGCTCCTCCACTTCCGTCGCTGCGGCCGATACCTGTTTAGACTCACTTGCGGCTTCTTCACCAACCGATGGACCTTCAGCATCCCCAGGCGGCGCCGAAACTGGTGCCGCAGGTGCATCCTGCGCTGCAATGGCGGCTCTGGACCGCTGGCCGCGTGCCCGTTTGACCGTGGCGGTGCGCTTTCGGGCTGTAGCCCGAGTGGCCGGGCGACCCTGGGCATCAAGCTCCACGAATTCATCGTCACCGACCGGGACCGTGGGCAGTGAGTCCTTGCCCTCCAGCACCGCCTCGCATATTCCCGCCGCATACAACTGGGCCGCCCGCATGGCGTCGTCGTTTCCAGGAATCAGATAGTCGACCTCGTCCGGGGAGCAATTTGTATCCACAACAGCAACTACCGGGATACCCAGCTTGCGCGCTTCATGCACCGCTATTTTTTCGTGATCTACATCTATAACAAATACGGCGTCGGGCAGTGACGGCATTTCCTTAATACCACCCAGGCTGCGCTCCAGCTTAGCCTGCTCTCGTTTGAGGCCGAGCACCTCTTTCTTGATCAGTTGCTCAAAAATACCGTCCGCCTCCATCTGCTCAAGCTCTTCGAGTCTTTTGATGGACTGCTTGATCGTCTTGAAATTGGTTAGCATGCCGCCGAGCCAGCGATGGCTGACATAGGGCATTCCGCAGCGGTCGGCTTCGCTTTGAATCGCCTCTCGCGCCGCACGCTTGGTGCCGACAAACAACACCTTGCCACCGTCGGCAACCACGGACTTAATAAATGCACAAGCCTTCTCGTACAGAGGAACTGTACGTTCGAGGTTGATGATATGGATTTTGTTGCGCTGCCCGAAAATGAAAGGCGCCATTTTGGGGTTCCAGTACCGGGTCTGGTGCCCAAAATGAACTCCAGCTTCCAGCATCTGGCGCATCGAGAACTGAGACATTGTTAACTCCTTCGGGTTCGTCCTCCATATGCCCCATACGGCAACCTGGTTGACCATCAAAGCCCAGTGGTCGCAGGCGGTGCATTACCGCAGCGTGACCATTCGGGCGTTACGAAAGTCGAACAGGCACCCGGCCGCATGTGCCGGCACATGTGTGGATTTCATTGCTTAAAATGCGCGCGCTTTATACCATACTGACGGATCAGCAACAACGCACCAGGGGCGCCGCGAGTGCGACGGGAACACGGCCCCACGCCCCAGCCCCCGGGTGTAGGCGGCCAGAACCCTATGAAATTCAGTAACCGAAGGCCTCCCCTGAATCGCGGGGGCCGGGTTGCCTCGAAGCGACTATCCGCGCGACAGGAAAGTACCCAGCCCGCACCGATGAATATTAATCTGAAGAATGCCGAGGAACAGCAGAAAATGCGTGTTGCAGGACGCTTCACCGCTGATGTGCTGGATATGATCGGTGATTACGTAAAACCTGGCTTGACGACACAAGAACTTGACGGAATTTGCTCCGACTATATTGTCAATCATCAACAGGCAATACCGGCTCCGCTGAACTACAAGGGGTTTCCCAAGTCGATCTGCACATCCGTCAACCACGTGGTGTGCCACGGCATTCCGAGTGAAAAAACTTTGCGCTCGGGAGACATCGTCAATATCGACGTGACAGTTATAAAAGATGAGTTCCACGGCGACAGCAGTCGAATGTTCATGGTCGGGAAGCCGTCAGTTCAGGGGAAACGCGTTTCAGAGGTTGCGTATGAGGCGATGTGGCTTGGAATCCGCCAGGTCCGGCCAGGTAGCCGACTCGGTGATATCGGCCATGCGATCCAAACCTTTGTGGAATCCAATCGCTGTTCAGTAGTACGCGAGTATTGTGGCCACGGCATAGGCCGCGTATTTCATGACGAACCGCAGATCCTGCACTATGGGGTAGCAGGAACCGGACTGGAACTAAAAGAAGGTATGACATTCACGATTGAGCCCATGGTGAATGTCGGCAAGCGCGACGTCCGACTGCTTCCGGATGGTTGGACGGTCGTAACGAAGGATCATTCCTTGTCGGCCCAATGGGAGCATACGGTGTTAGTTACTGCCGAAAGTTTCGAGGTTTTGACACTCGGAGCACAGGACCGGTAATGCGGGCACCTGCCAGCAGCGTCGCTCGGCCCGAACCCAATCCGTTTGAGTCTGCTGAAGCAGCAGCCCTGGCCCGGCAAACACTGAATGTTGGCGGGCTTGGCATCGATTGGGATCGTATCGATGCCACACTTGCCGACCCGGCTGCCCGTCTGGACGATTATCGATCCCTGTTGCGATCGGCAAATGCGGCCCTGGGACAGCTGTTCCTTGCCAATACCCCGATCGAACAGCTGGTTCGAGACCGCGCCGCTGTAGTCGATCGTGTGATCCAATCGGCCTGGAACCGCTACGCTGCTCAGCTGCAAAAGCGCGTATCGCTGGTTGCCGTCGGCGGATACGGGCGCCACGAACTCCACCCTTCATCCGACGTGGATTTGCTTTTCATCCTGCCGGACCGCAAGCCGCGCCAGTACGGTCAGTCGATCGCCACTTTTCTGGCGTTTCTATGGGATATCGGGCTCGAAGTGGGACACAGCGCCAGAACCGTCGCTGAATGCCGCGAGGAGAGCAAACGCGACATGACCATCGCAACGTCGGTGATGGAGTCTCGGCTACTGGCAGGACCGGAAGAACTGTTTGAGCGGATGCAAGATGCGGTGGGGCCCAGCAAAATCTGGCCTGCCAGAACATTCTTTGAAGCCAAGTTAAAAGAGCAACGCGTCCGGCACCATAGCTACGATGACACCGCTTACAACCTGGAGCCAAACATTAAGGGCAGTCCGGGAGGGTTACGCGATATTCAGGTCATCATCTGGGTCGCCACGCGATATTTCGGTACGGGCAAGCTTGAGGACCTGGTTGAGCATGAATTCCTGACCCCGGCACAACTAGCCATTTTGCGCGACGGGCGTGAATTCCTGTGGCGTATTCGCTTTGCATTGCACCTCATCACCGGCCGCCGGGAGGATCGGCTGCTATTTGACCATCAGGCAAAAATCGCCAGTTTATTTGGCTACGAAGATGCCTCTTATACCCTGGCGGTTGAACAATTCATGCAGCGATATTACCGGACGGTAATGGAACTCAGCCGCGTCAACGAAATGCTGCTGCAACTATTCCAGGAAGCCATCCTGATGAATCCGGATGCGCCGCCAGAACCGCTTACTGATGATTTCCAGGTAAGAAACGGGTTTCTCCAGGTCACGAGTGACGACGTATTTCAATCGAATCCTTCGGCTTTGCTCGAAATCTTCTTACTCCTGCAACAACATCCTGAGCTGAACGGTGTCAGTGCTTACACGATTGCACTGATCAGGCGAAACCTGCACCGAATAGACGACGAATTCCGGCAGAGCCCGAAGAATCACCGTCTGTTTTTACAAATACTACATGCGCCAGAAGGTGTCACGCACGAACTCCGGCGTATGAATCTCTACGGGGTACTAGGCCAGTACATACCAAACTTTGGCCGCATCGTCGGGCGTATGCAATATGACCTGTTTCATGCATACACCGTCGATGAACATACGCTCTTCGTCGTAAGTAACCTACGTCGCTTTGCGCTGAAACGATTTGATCATGAGTTTCCACTTTGCAGCGAAATAATGAAGGGCTTGCCAGTACCCGAGATCGCATATCTGGCTGGCCTTTTCCATGACATTGCCAAGGGTCGAGGCGGCGATCATTCAGAATTGGGAGCGGTTGACGCCGAAGCGTACTGCCTCGAACATGGCATGAGTCGGTACGAGGCGCGGCTAGTCGCCTGGCTCGTTCGACACCATCTGGCACTGTCACTGACGGCCCAAAAAAAGGACGTTAACGATCAGGCCGTTATCCGGGATTTTGCAACATTGGTCGGCGATGAGACACATCTCGACTACCTATACCTGTTGACCGTGGCTGATGTCCGAGCGACCAGTCCGAAGCTCTGGAATTCCTGGAAAGCACAGTTGTTTGAAGAACTGTATGAATTGACTAAACGAGCATTGCGTACAGGACTAGGGATTCGTATCGACAAAGAAGAGTTGCTGCTGGAGAAAAAACAAGCTGCAAGACAGCTGCTGGTATCCAGCGACGTCAGTGACGCCGAGATCGACCGAATCTGGGCGAATTTCGGCGAAGAATATTTCCTCCGCTGCCGCTCTGAAGAAATTTCCTGGCATACGCGCCTTCTGGTCGACTTTGAGCCCGATCGTCGACCGTTTCTCGTAGATGTACAGAACGATGAATCCTCGGCAGGTACGACGATATTTTTGTACACGCCACAGGTTGACTTTACATTTGCAAGCGCGACCGCGGTGCTCGATGAATTTGGCCTTACCATCGTGGACGCGCGGATCATTCCACTTGAGAATGATTACAGCGTTTCCGTGTATGTGGTCCTCGAACAGAATGGGCAAAGAATTCTTGATCCTGCCCGGTGCAAACAACTCCAACAGCGGCTTCGCCGTGCTGTGGACCAAAGCGATGGTCTGGACCCTCGCGTAACCCGGCGTGCGCCGCGTCAGGTCCGCTTGTTCTCGACTTCGACGATGGTCTCGTATTTGGAAGATGAGAAAAACAGCCGAACCGTTATCGAACTGGTAACCGGTGACCGACCGGGACTACTGAGCGAGGTCGGCAAAGTCCTGAGAGAAAATCACGTCTACATTCTGAATGCGAAGATTCTAACCGTGGGTGAACGCGCCGAGGATGTTTTCTTTGTCACCGATGAGCAGGATCGCCCGCTTACTGAAGCGGCCTGCGAAACCCTGAAGCAGTCGCTGATCACGGCACTCGAGGACTCTGCCTAGCGACGATCCGCCCTTGGATTCCCGGCGACCTTGTATTCCCCGTGCAACTTGTTGGCACGCCCGTATGCGTATATCGTTAGGCCGGGCTGAAAAGCGCTGGAGGCGCGGCATCGGCTGAGTGATTGCGACATGAAGCAGGACACCAAACAACTGGAAACAATCATCGAGGCAGCCTTCGAGCAACGCAGCGAAATCGATCTTGAGCGAGCCGAGCCAGAGTTACGCGAGGCGATACTTGAATCCGTCCAATTGCTGGATCGCGGCCAGCTTCGTGTGGCTGAGAAAATAGACGGACAGTGGCATGTCAATCAATGGCTCAAGAAGGCGGTTCTATTATATTTTGGAATCGCGACAACCCGAATGATTGATGGTGCGCACACCAATTACTTCGATAAGCTGGCGCTGAAATTCAGTGGCTGGTCAGAGGACGATTTCGTGAGCGCCGGTATTCGGGTCGTGCCCAATGCTCTGGCCCGGCATGGCGCCTACGTGGCCCGAAATGTCGTGCTGATGCCTTCATATATCAATATCGGCGCATACGTAGACAGCGGCACGCTGGTCGACACCTGGGCCACCGTTGGCAGCTGCGCCCAGATCGGTCAAAACGTGCATCTGTCCGGTGGCGTCGGCATTGGCGGAGTATTAGAACCGATACAGGCCAGCCCAACGATCATTGAGGACAACTGCTTCATCGGGGCGCGCTCAGAGATAGTTGAAGGCGTCATCGTCGAGGAAGGCGCCGTGATATCAATGGGGGTATTCATCGGACAAAGCACACGTATCTATGACCGTGAAACGGACGAGGTGCTGTATGGCCGCGTTCCTGCCGGGGCCGTCGTCGTTGCAGGAAGCCTTCCGTCCGCAACCGGCAACTGCAATTTATATTGCGCAGTTATCGTCAAACGAGTGGATGCTCAGACACGCGCCAAGGTTGCGATCAATGAGCTGCTGCGGTCGGATTGACCGTGGCTGCCTGAATTCGCGATACATCATTTCCCAATGTCTTCCACGCTCGAATTTACTCAGGAACTGATCCGTTGTCCGTCGGTAACGCCGGATGATGCCGGCTGCCAGGCGTTGATCTCCCGGCGACTCGAATCTGCCGGTTTTGCAACGGAATCACTGGTATTTGGCGAGGTCACCAACCTGTGGGCACGCCGGGGAAGCGCCGGCCCAGTGTTCTGTTTTGCTGGACATACTGATGTGGTTCCTCCGGGTTCGTCCGCTGATTGGCTGTCCGATCCGTTCGATCCTGAAATTCAGGATGGCATCCTCCTGGGCCGCGGCGCGGCCGATATGAAAGCGGCGTTAGCGGCCATGGTCGATGCCGCAACCGCGTTTGCCAACGCCCACCCGGACCACAGCGGTTCGCTGGCATTTCTGATTACCAGCGATGAAGAAGGCCGCGCCCGTGACGGGACGAAACGTGTGATTGAAGCACTGGAACTGCGCGGCGAGCATATCGACATGTGCGTCATCGGTGAACCAACCAGCAGTAATCGACTCGGAGACACGGTCAAGATCGGGCGACGGGGCTCTCTGCGCGGGATTCTAACGCTCCGCGGTGTCGAAGGACACGTGGCTTACCCGGAATTGGCCAGCAATCCGATTGAAAGTTTCGCCCCGGTGCTGGCGGAACTCTATTCAACCCGACTCGATGAGGGCAATGATCATTTTCCGCCGTCGAGTTTTCAGGTCGTCATGGTCGAAAGCGGTTCCGAGGCACCGAACGTAACACCCGGCGAGCTCAAGGCCCGGTTTAATTTCCGATATTCGACCGAATGGAACCACGACAGCCTGCAGCGGCACGTGGAGCAACTTCTAACAAAGCACGGTCTGCAATTCAGCATCGATTGGCATCTTTCCGGCCAACCGTTTGTTACCGAAGGTGGCGAATTGATCGCAGCGGTGAGCGATGCCGTTCAGGCGACTACCGGCCTTACTCCGGAACTGTCGACCAGTGGCGGCACTTCAGATGGGCGCTTCATCTCGCCGGCCGGCGCGCAGGTGGTCGAGTTTGGGGCGGTAAATTCGTCGATACACAAGCCCAACGAACAAATCCCCGTGGGCGATATAGATTTGATGCGGCAAGCCTATGTCGGCATCCTGGAACGCATATTGCTTTAAATAGCGACGCTGCCCGGTTCAGCGTTGCCTATCGTTTCGTTGGCAGCGGCACAGTTATCTTCCCGGACCAATTCAACGACCAACCGAGTCCACCCATCAATAGCAGCACGATCAACACCCATACCGGCATGCTAAGGCCGAGAAACGACCACTTGATCTCGGCGCATTCGCCCGACCCGCTCAGCACCATATCCAGTACTTCGGTCAGCGGAAAGGCCCCCAGCATATAGTCCAGCCCCGGACCGCAGGCCGGCACCTTGTCCGATGGCAGGTTCTGCAACCAGACATGGCGGCCTGCCACGGCCGCGCCCAACAGAGCCACCGCTGCAAGCAAAAGTGCATAGACGCGGCCTCCGATGCGGCCCGGATTTTGCAGCCCGGCCGCCAGAAACAGAAGCCCCATCCCAATGACGGCAACACGCTGCAAAACGCACAGCGGGCATGGATCCAGCGCAAGTACCTCCTGAGCGTACAGGGCGTATCCCATCAGACCGAGGCAGGCCGCCACTGCAAGCAGGTTCCCGGCTCTTGCGCTAATGATCAAACGGGCTCTCCTGATGCTCCGATGGCCAATTGTAACGCTACAAGTCCTGAATCTGGTCCGCGGGTCTGCTCAGCTTCCGGTTACCCGGTCGCGCAGATAATTGGGTAGCGCGCACTGGGCATCGACGGTCTCTCCGCGTCGGAACTGAGTTTGAGCAAGTGCCAACAGGTCTGCCGCCGACGGTTTTATGGTGACATCCGATCCCGTGATCGTACCGCCCTGCAGACCGGCAAAATTCGGGTAGCTTGCCCATCCAGGCCCCGCCGCGAACACCGGTCGGTCCGGATCGAGTCGATAGATGAGAGGATCGACAAGTTGATCCGCGATTACGCTGGTGATTGCTCCATCCTCAGCAAACTGGTAGATGCCGAGATACGTCTCCCCTTTGCGCGCATCGATACAGGCAGCGACACTATCCACGTCATGCCGCTGTCTGGCACCGGCCGCCAACACCGCCAGGCTAGACACCCTGCATACAGGCAGATTGAACCCGAAGGCCAAAGATTGCGCCACGGAGGCGGCGACCCGAATACCGGTAAAGCTTCCCGGCCCGGCACCGAAGGCAATGCAGTCGAGTTCGGCCAAGCTAAGACCTACCTCTGAGACGACCCGGTCGATCGAGCGATAAATATCGCGAACGCTGGCCCGTGGGTCCGGCAACTCGACGATACGAACCTCGCCCGCGTTGGCCGCCGCCACCGTGCAGACGTCGGTTGCCGTCTCAACAGCCAGACAGGCAAACTGATCCGTCATCGATCAGACTCCCGGTCCGCGAAAAACGCGGTGATTGCGTCGAGTTTGTCCGTCACCGGCATCGGCGGAAGACTGTCCAAAAAAATCTTGCCGTAGCTTCTCGTTCGTAATCGAGGATCGCAAATCACGACTATCCCAAAATCCGAATAATCGCGAATCAGGCGGCCGACGCCCTGCTTCAGAGCGAGGGCCGCCTGGGGCAACTGAAAATCCCTGAATGGATTGCCTCCTTTCCGGGAAATCGCCTCCAACCTGGCCTGCAGCATCGGATCACCCGGGGATGCAAACGGCAGCTTATCAATCGCCACGACCACAAGACTGTCGCCGCGGATATCCACACCTTCCCAAAAACTGGTCGTGCCAATCAGGACTGGGTCATCCAGCTCCACAAATTGCTCCAACAACCGCGACCTGGGTGCCGTCCCCTGCACCAGTAAAGGCAAATCGAAATTCGGATCGTTTTCAAGTAAGTCAGCCGCGTGGCGCAGGGCGCGATGGCTGGTAAACAGCAGAAATGCCCGGCCGCCGCTGGCCCGCAGTACCGGGAGCAACTGCTCGACCACCCGATCCGTGTAGCCCATCTCGCCGGGATCCGGTAACCCGGGTGGCAGGTACAGTAGCGCCGCACTGGAAAAATCGAATGGACTGGGGATCTGCTCGGTCCGCACATCCGCCATACCCATGCGGTGCAGAAAATGTCCGAAGTCCTTTCCCACCGCGAGAGTCGCCGATGTGAAAACCCACGCACACGGCTGCGCGTCAACCAGTTCGTTAAGGCTATCGGCCACGTCTATGGGCGTATAGTTCAGCGTGAAACCGAGTCGCGTCAGGCGCAACCAACGTAATCCAGCGGTCTCGTCCCCACACAAAAGTTGTTCCAGCGTCTCGGTAGTTGAGTTAAGCCGCTCGCCTACGCGCTGCAAACCTACAGGAGGTTCATCGACGGCGACCAGCCAGTCAGCGAGCTGATCCAGCCCCGCGGTCAACTGCTCCATGTGCCCGCCAAAATTCGGATCGATATCCCGCCAGGGAACGTCCGCGGCACTTTTTGGCAGCAACAACCTGGCTTCGCGAACCGATTTTGAGGTGCTGTCGAGCACAGCCTCGAGAGCTTGATCGTGCGCACCGGCTGATAGCGCTTCAAGCTGCAGATCGCGCAACAAATCCAGCATCCTCGCACTGGAAATGCTGAGATTAAAAAATCCCTGTGCGATATCGGGAAACTGGTGGGCTTCGTCGATAATCGCGGCCTCGAATTCGGGCAACAGTTCGCCAAATCCCTCGTCTTTGAGGATCAGGTCTGCCAGCAACAGATGATGATTCACGACGACGATGTCTGCGCTCGTGGCCGCCTGTCGCGCCGAAACTAAATGACATTTCTCATAGAAGTTACACTGAGCGCCAAGACAATTTTCAACCGTAGAGGTGACCAACGGCCATATACCCGAATCCTCGGGCACTCCATGCACCTCGGCGATATCCCCCGAGCGGGTCAATCGACTCCATTGGCTAACCTCTGCATAGGCCTGGCGGTCGAAGCGCCCAACCTCGGATTCGCGATCCTGGCCAGCCAATTCGAGCCGATGCAGGCAAAGGTAGTTGGCTCGGCCTTTTAGCTGAACGATCTCCGCTGGCCTGCCCAGAACCTGGGCAACCATCGGCAGATCGCGGTGGTAGAGCTGATCCTGCAGCGTCTTGGTGCCGGTGGAAATGATCACTCGCTGGCCCGACAGCAGTACAGGGATCAGGTAGGCGAGAGTTTTGCCGGTGCCGGTGCCCGCTTCGACGACCAAACGTCCCCCGGTCAGTAAGGTATCCGATACTGCCTGTGCCATCTCCAGCTGCTCCGGCCGGGGTGAGTATCCCGCCAGCACAGTGGTCAGCGGGCTGGCTGAACCAAAGAATTGCTCGATCTCATGTCCGTTTGTCACGGCCTGAAGCTTACCCATAGCAGAAGCACACAAAAACCCCTTGTAATTAGGAGCTTACTATCCTTTTGTGACATCGATACTGGCCACTAGACCTGCCGCGAACCGGGTTCGGGGTCGGCCCGCGTAGTCGTCCTGACCCGATTGCCCCGGGCCCGCCTGCACTTGCGGAACCTCGACGACCCGCCGGTATAATACGCACTCCCCGCAGTCGGGGTTCAGCGAATAAGGAACGGCCATCGCCAGTTTGCACGGACACCGCCGGTATCTCGGCCGAGGCACTCAATGACAACTAAAAACGCGCCGCTCCAGCAATGGATTGACGAAGTCGCCGCACTGACTAAACCCGACAATATTCACTGGTGCGACGGCTCCGAAAAGGAATACGACGGGCTCGTGGAACAAATGTTAGCCACGGGAGATCTGTTGAAACTTAGCGCGGATACCTACCCTCATTGTTATCTGCATCGTTCAGACCCCTCCGATGTCGCTCGTGTCGAACACCTGACCTACGTGTGTAGTGAGAAAGAGGAAGATGCCGGACCAAACAATAACTGGATGGATCCGTCTGAAGCTCACCAAAAATTGAATCAGCTGTTCGATGGCTGTATGCAAGGGCGTACGATGTACGTAGTGCCCTACTGCATGGGCCCAATCAAATCGCCGTATTCTCGCTGCGGAGTCGAAATTACTGACAGTCCGTATGTCGTAATCAATATGCGTCTGATGACCCGCATGGGTCAGGCCGCGCTTGAACGCATTGAACGTGAGGGCCAGTTCGTCAGAGGATTGCACTCCACTGGCGATCTCGATCCGGAGCGCCGGTTCATCATGCACTTTCCTGAGGAATTGTTAATCCATAGCTTTGGCTCCGGATACGGGGGCAATGCGCTGCTCGGAAAGAAATGCCATGCATTACGTATTGCAAGTTGGCAAGGCCGCAAGGAAGGATGGCTTGCCGAACATATGCTGATCGTGGAGGTTGAAAGCCCTGAAGGGGAAAAACATTACCTTGCCGCTGCGTTCCCTTCAGCCTGCGGAAAGACGAATCTGGCAATGTTAATTCCGCCAGAATCTTACAAGGGCTGGAAAGTCCGAACGCTGGGTGACGACATTGCATGGCTCCATCTGGACGCGACGGGTCGCCTCAGGGCCATCAATCCGGAATCGGGCTATTTTGGCGTTGTCCCTGGAACCAACAGGAAAACCAATCGCAACGCCTATGAGATGA
>JAUWKW010000225.1 GCA_030614035.1 Chromatiales bacterium
CGGGTCCGACGTTGAGCCATTCCTGTGGGGTACGATCGCCGGTCTCGCAGACGATCGTCGCGTCCTCGTCTAATATTTGCTCGAGTTCGTAACAGAACCGCTGCTTGGATACCGGACTGTCGTTCCAGGTCTTTTCCGCGCGCCGGATGCGTCTTGCCTTGTTGCGTTCGAACGCTTCCTCGGTTAGCGGCATTCGCACGGCCCTGCTCTTGTCCAGGCGGCTTTTGGTCGCTTGGTTCCGCACGCTGTCGATCAATGCCTGCAGGGTTTCTTTGCTACCGGCCGCGATCGCGATATCGGTCGGGTAGATGTTCGCAATCTGGTCGTACTCCACGCGGGCGTTAATAATGGTTTCGATTTTGGGCATGCCGGTCCACAAGGTCGAGTCCGGCATATGGCTACCCATGTTCAAGAGCACGTCGGCGCCAGCGAGGCCTCTGGGTATATCCAGCGAGAAAAACCCCATAAACAACGGATGCTGATAGGGGAAATCCCCATACACGCTGAAGCCCTGGGCGACCTGAATCCCCAATAATTCCGCCAGTTCAATCAATTCGTCGTTGGCACCGGCCCGTGTGATTTCGGGCCCGGCATTAATAAGCGGTTTGTTTGCCTCAATCAGCAGGCGGGCGGTTTGTTCGATGGCATCGGCGCGGGGTTCCATCTGGACCGGCACGTCAAACTGGCTCTGCGGGTAAATGGTCTGTTTGATGCCGGTTGTTGCCAGCACGTTCGACGGAATGCGAATGTAAACGGGACCTCCGGGAGGCGTGCCGGCGAGTTTAATAGCCCGCCGCGTCATCTCGGCGATTCTGTCGGGATTGTTCACATCCCAGCGCCACTTGGTGAAACTTTCAGTGGGTTTCAACCAGTCATCGAGCTGTTGGAAGCCGTCCCGGCCCGCATAGGTATTGTCCCGGCCATCGGAAAAAATTGCGATCGGCGAGCGGTCTTTCCACGCGTTATACATGTTGCTCATCGCGTTGGGCGTGCCAATGCTGGGCACATACAGTGCAGCAACCTTGCCACTCGCCAGTGAGTAACCCTCGGCCATGCTCATCGCCTGGCCTTCGTGCACCGCGACGATCAGATTGAGTTCCGGCCTCACCGATAGTGCGTCGTAAAACGGATTCTGGCCGGTTGAGTTGCAGTCGAATATGTACTCGATGCCGGCCGCCTTGAAACATTCAGCAACGATCATTCCGCCACTGCCTTCGACGTCGTAGGCCTCTGCCGCCGACGTCGATGCAGCCATTGCCGCCGAATGCAGCACGGAGTTTATCGCCGAGCTGCTGAACCCCAGAGCCAGCATGCTCTTAGCGAAGTTTCGACGTGAGATATCATGCTCAAGATATTGTTTTAAAAGCGTTCTCATAGCCGAATCTCCAGGCCGGGCTCGGCTCCCGGGACACGAGAACCAGGCAATTCGCTGCAGCCTAGCACAGCTCTCTACCGCTGACGGTCGCCAACAGGTACCCTGATCCGGATGAGATATTGGACTTCGTCGAAGCAACTGATCGTTCCGCTGGCAAGCTGTTTGCTGGTGGCACTGACGAGCTGCACACCAGGGCAGGACGTACCGGATGTTTTGCTGAATCGCGGCCCGAGCATCGAGATTCTGCAGCCAGACCAACAGGCACTGGCCCGGCGTTTTCTGGCTTTTGTCGCAGAGATGGAACGAAAGAAATTTGCCCGTATCGAGGCGCTCAATGGTGGTGCCAATTACGAAGACCGGGAGCAGGATACCGAGCATGCGATCTGGCGCTTGCGCGTGACCCGCGGGCCGGTTGTCGAGAAGGCGGGGCGAGCTTTAGTTTATGAGATCAAAAGCCCGCCTGATGCGCCCGGTTTTGGCAATGTCATCTGGGGCCGGGCCTTGTTCCTCGATATGTACCCCAAAACACCGCTGGTGGGCATGCTGCACGCGGTCATCATGAT
The DNA here is from genome assembly GCA_030614035.1 of Chromatiales bacterium. Taxonomy (GTDB): domain Bacteria; phylum Pseudomonadota; class Gammaproteobacteria; order Steroidobacterales; genus JAPUGB01. The sequence goes on from JAUWKW010000225.1 coordinate 1,939, forward strand.
GCAATTCTTCGACGATGGCCGCTCGTGGGCGGGTGGCTGGTTGGGCGTCATGCCGGGTACCCGGGTCGAAGCTGACCTGGCCGAGTTGAAAGCATCGATGGATGCCGTGTTCGCGGCGCATGATAAGAACCCGGACGCGTATCGGGAGGCAATCTGCAAAGGCACGGAAGGAGTTATTTCCGAGTTTCGCCGCAAACCGGCTTGCGTCGGTGCGAGTTTCTACGGGGCCCCGGTCTACCGGGATGATTTCGCCGATAGAAACTTCAAGTTTATTGCCGAAGCGTTTGACGCATTCACCGACACCTATTTCGATACGATAGAAAAGCGTCAGAACGATCCTTTTACCGAGCAGGATGTCATCGCGCAGAACCAGATGCGCAAAGCATGGTTAGTCGATCAGTTGTTCTCGGATCCCTTTGCCAGGGAGATCGTGCCGTTTGAGATCTGGTCGTTCACGAATGTAGCGCCGGAAATTCGATTTTAGGATTTACAACCGGCTATTCGTGCTGCAAGGCAAGTATCGGATCCAGCCTGGCTGCCCTGAGAGCGGGCCAACTCGCAAAGACAAAGTTCAGCGCTAACGCTGTGCTCAACGCGAGTAACGCATTTCCCCGATCGAAGACGAGCGGCAGATTCATCTGCGCCGTGACGATTCCGGTTGCGATCCAGCCCAGCAGCAATCCGGCCAAAACCCCAATCGTGGCAAGCACTATCGCCTCGAAGGCGAATTGAAAAAATATATCCGGGCCCGTCGCGCCCAATGCCCGGCGTGTGCCGATTTCGTTGGTCCGGTCTCTGACCGCGATCCAGGTAATTGCCAGAATTCCGAGCCCCGCCACAATCAGCACACTGAAAGCGATCCAGCTAACCAGAAAGCCGAGCCGGTCGGCCGCTGCCAATTGCGTGTCAATGAGCTCGCGCCGGCTCTGCACCGTAAAATCATCCGGTCGGAACGCGGAAATCCGGTGTCTGACACGCATCAGTTCGAGAATTTGCTGCTCTACCTGTTCCATCGCCCCGAAATCCTCGACTTCAAACAGAATGGCTGTGTAGTAATCGATGTTCAGCAAACGGCGCATCGCGGATGTCAGCGGGACATACACGCGGCGATCTTCGTCTGCCTGGTCCAGGCCCGTACCACGTTCGCTTAACAATCCGATGACCTCGAACGGCACGCGGTTGATGAATAAGCGTTCTCCGATCGGCGATCCGGACTCGTACAGATCTCGCGCTACGGCATAACCGAGCAACGCGACCCGCGCCGATCGTTGCAGATGGTCTTCATCGAAAAACGTACCGTCCTCAAGCGTCCAGAATTTCATCGGAAAATAACTCGGCTCGACTCCGACTACCGG
>JAUWKW010000166.1 GCA_030614035.1 Chromatiales bacterium
CCGGTACGCTGCGCTGGGCGGCCCTCCGGAAATTACCACCATCGGAACGCGCTCAGCGTAGGCGCCTGCTGTTGCATTGACCAAACTGAATGCGCCGGGTCCATAGGTCACGGCCACTGCACCCAGACCCCGCAATCGAGCGTAGCCATCCGCTGCGTAGGCGCCATTTAACTCGTTACAAGGTGCTATATGTTCGACGTCGCTGGTAACCAACGCCTCAAAAAACGGCAGGATATAGTCTCCCGGGATGCCGAACAGGTGATCGACTCCGAGATCCTTGAGGCGACTAAGAAGAAATTCTGCGACGGTCACCATGAGGATAATAGCAAGCTATATGAGAGTTTTGGCTCCTGCCAGCTATTCCAGAAAGGCAGTCCCGGTGCGATACTTGCTCGGACCAGCCGGATCAATTCAGCAAAAGCCCGGAAAGGGCTAGCAATAACCAATGGCGTTGACTGATCTACATCTGATCGGGACCTGGGCCGTCGCAGTTGCTCAGGCTCTGGATGCACAGGGCTTGGATAGCAAGACGGTGTTCGCGCAGGCTGGCATTGACCTTGCCGGTGCCAGGGACCCGAGCATGCGAATTCCATCCGAGCAGATGACGCGGGTATATGAGCTCGCCGAAGAAGTAACTGACGATCCTGCTTTCGGCCTTGCTATAGCCGAGCATATTCATCCGACGTCGCTCCATGCTCTGGGATATTCGTTGTTCGCCAGCCGGACTCTGGAATCATTCTGCCAACGTATTGTTCGTTATTTTCGTCTCGTTACGACGAATGCTGAAACTGAACTGCAAAAAACAGAAAACTCCTACCGACTGGTCATGGTCCCAACTGTCGGACGCGTCGCTTATGCGCCGCAGGATGCCTGGCTGGCGACTATAGTCAGATTCATCAGGGAAACCTACCGACACGATTTTGCACCTCGTCGGGTCGAGCTATGTCGACCTGAGCCGAGCAAAAGCGTTGAGAAATTCGAAGATTTTTTTCGGGCTCCGATCGATTTTGGAAGTGATGGGAACGTCCTTGAATTCGCAAGTCAGGACATGCTTGCACAATTGCCTGCAGCCAATCCTGAGCTGGCACGTCAAAATGATCAACTGGTTTTAGAACTACTGGCACGGCTCGATCATGATGACATCATTACCCGGGTACGCTCGGAGTTAGTGGAGCTCCTGCCTTCCGGCCATTGCACCAAGGAACGAGTGGCGGCACGACTGAGCATGAGCGAGCGCACTCTGCAGAATCGGCTCATGGACAAAGGCACGAGCTACCGGGAACTGCTGGCCGAAATGCGGAAAGAATTGGCCGAACAATATATTCGAGACGGATTGCATTCAGTCAGCGACGTCGCCTATCTGCTGGGATTTTCTGAAATCAGCAGCTTTTCCCGCGCCTTTCGCACCTGGACCGGCGTGTCAGCGAGTGAATACCGTTATCGGTATCTTCACGAAGGTTGATGCAAAAAACCTCGAACAGCCAGGCGCCGGGTGGTCTGTTCAGCGACTCCCGGTGGGAAGAGATCCGTGCCCGGTTTCCTACACTGGAACGTCGAACGTATCTCAACAGCTGCGCCTATGGTGCCATTTCAACTGATGTTGCCAAAGCACTGCGGCAATACGTCAACGATCGCGTAGAGAAAGGCTCCGACTGGGATTATTGGGTTCAGAAAAACGAGTCGGTGCGCGGTGCCGTCGCCCAACTACTAGGTGCAGACCCCGATGAAATAGCGATCACCTCATCCGCGTCTGCCGGAATCAATTCGGTGGCAAGCGCGCTCAATTTTGATGGGCCGCGCAAGAAAGTCGTCATAAGCGACTTTGAGTTTCCCACCAATGGACAGATCTGGTACGCACAGGAAATGCGCGGTGCGAAAGTCGTTCGTGTTGCCGCAAACGATGGATATATTCCGGTCGAAAACTTCGAACAGGCAATCGACGAAGAAACGCTAATCGTCGCGGTTACCCATGTGTGCTACCGGAACGGCGCCAAGCTGGATATTCCTGCAATCGCGGAACTTGCCAGGCGCAATGGTGCTTTGATGCTGATGGACGGCTACCAGGGACTAGGAACTATTGCCATCGATGCAGCCAGCAGTGGCGCGGATTTCATTGTTGGCGGCATGGTCAAATACCTGTTGGGCACGGCGGGAATCGGTTTTTTATATGCACGCGGCGAGTTGATTCCCGATCTAACCCCGACCGTTACCGGCTGGTTCGCACAGGCGGATATTAATGCAATGGATGCCACTCGCTACGATCCAGCACCAACGGCCCGCCGGTTCGAGGCCGGAGCGCCGCCAGTACCGAACAGCTACGCAGCAGAGGCTGGCTTATCCATCATCCGGGAAATTGGCTTGCCGGCCATCGAAGCGCGTATTGGTGAATTGACAGATGCTGTCCGCGATGCAGCCCGTGAGGCGGGATACTCAATAGCGACCCCGGCAGATCCGGCACACCACGGACCGATGGTTGCGATCCGGGCCCACGACGACGCGGCACTGGTGGCGAAACTCGGTGAAGCAGGAATTGTGACCTCTTGCAGGGGCGGTAACCTCAGGGTCGCCCTGCACTTTTATAATAATGCCAGTGACATTGAATCGCTTTTTACTGCATTGAAGAGAAACGAAGACCTATTGGTATAAATACGTGTACTTTGTTTAGCGGAGACGATCATGGACAGAGAGTACTTCTACTCGATCATGAATGGCACGGGAAAGTATGACTACGAGGCGTACCTGAATACCTATGACTTGCTGAGATGCCAAAAAGAATTTGCTGATTTCTGCAACGCAGACGAGCTGCAGTTTCAAATCGTTCATCAAATCGAAGAACTGTGGATGAAATTGATCGGCTACACATTGCTTGATATTGATGACTACCTGCGGGAAACCAATACGAATCGCGTAATCACGCTGTTTCGGCGCGTCGATGTTGCGCTGAAACTTATGACGGATCAGTTGGTACTGCTGGAAACCATGTCGCCGAAGGAATACCAGGAAATCAGGCTGCAGCTGGGGAACGGCAGCGGACAAGAGTCGCCAGGTTTCCAAACGATACTGAAGATGCCGCAACACCTGTGGAAAAGTTTCGTAACGCGTTATCTCGACTCGAAAGGGCTGACGATTGAGAAAATCTATGACGTGGAATATTCGCACGGTGACGCCTATGTTGTGGCGGAGGCTCTCATAGAATTTGACGAGTTATTTCAGAACTTTCGGTATCACCATATCCAGTTGATTTACAGGAGTATTGGCATGGACGCCAAATCATTGAAGGGGCGTTCGGTCGAACTGCTCCGCAAGGGAGTGGATACGCGCTTTTTCCCTGATTTGTGGGATATCCGGCATAAGATGACGGACAAATGGGGAACTGAATATGGCGTGGTGCGGGACAGCGTCAGCAAAGGACATTAAACCAAACTGCCGCAGTTATCTTTGAATTGAATACACGGCCGCATGTGGGCCAGTGCTGAGGAGTAATAGTCATGACAGATCTTACCGGCAAGGTCGCAATCGTAACCGGAGGTGCAACACTGATCGGCGCTAAAGTCGTTGAGGCATTCGACGCGGCCGGGGCGAAATCGACCGTGGCCGATATCAACGTCGAAGATGGTGAGGCGTTGGCGGAGCGCATGGGCGATTCAGTTTTGTTCATGAACACGGACATTACCGATGACGGCGCACTGGACGCATGTATCGCCGAAACCGTAGAACGCTTCGGTGGTATTGATATTGTCGTCAATGTCGCATGCACGTATCTCGACAACGGCATTGACTCGACGCGCGCGGAATGGCTGGAGGCCCTGAACACCAACGTGGTCGGGGGCGCAATTCTGGTTCAGAAAGCAATGCCGCACATGCAGGAACGCGGCGGTGGTGCCGTAGTCAACTTTGCCAGCATCAGCGGCAAGATCGCCCAGCCCGGACGCATGCTGTACGCGGTATCGAAAGCGGCGATCCTTGGAATGACGCGCAATCAGGCGGCCGCTTTGGCGCCACACAAGATTCGCGTCAACTCGGTATCCCCTGGATGGACCTGGTCCAATGTCATCAAGCAACTCAGCGGCGACGATCGCGCCAAGACCGATCGCGTAGCGGCACCATTGCATATGATCGGCCGGGCCGGAGACGCCGAGGAAGTCGCCAACGCCGTGTTGTTCCTGTGCTCGGATCAGGCCTCGTTCATCACCGGCACGGATATTGCCGTCGACGGCGGTTATACCGCGCTTGGACCGGAGCAGCAGACCGACCAGATCGCGATACTGATGGGCTGAGCGCGGAAACACCCCAGCGCCGTTGCAGCGGCCATAAGCTATTCGTACCGGTTATGCGACCGACGGCAGGCCGG
>JAUWKW010000152.1 GCA_030614035.1 Chromatiales bacterium
GTGCAAGGGCCGGTAATTGGCAACGTCATGGGCCCGTGGGACACAGAAGCGCTCACCTTTGGTCTCGACATTGTGCCCAACGACGGCGTTGCGACGTATCGAAACGCGAAGGCACATTTCACGGCAATTCTGGAAGAAAACGGCGGTAGTTATCCGTTAATACCACCGGTCGAGGTGTCGGCCGATCGGGCGCATTGCAAGCAAGTCATCCTGCGCGGTGACGACATTGACCTGACTAAATTTGCGTTTATTCAGAGCAATCCGGGCGACGCTGGACGATATATCAATACCGGGTCCGTGTTCACCAAGGATCCGGAGATGGGGATGAATTTCGGCACCTACCGTTGCCAGTTACGCGGGCCAAGGGAAATTGGGATCAACCCGGAACCTCGCCAGACCGGTTATCGAATGCTGATGGCGGCCCGCGAGCGCGGCGAGAAAACTGCGCACGTGTCGATCGCGTTGGGGCAAGATCCAATGGTGTGGATGATCAGTGCCGCCCGCGTGTCGGGTCGGGTCCGCGGCAGTAAAAAGCCGATTGACGAACTCGCCGTCGCCGGTGGCTTTCGCGGCAAACCGCTGGAGGTCATCCGTTCCGAGACCAATGACATGCTGGTGCCCGCCCAGGCCGAAATGATCATCGAGGGTGAAGTCTCGCTGACCGAGTGGAAGCCGGAGGGCCCATTCGGAGAAATGTACGGCTACCTGGGGGCGAGAAAAGATGAGAACTTCTGGATGACAGTCACGGCCGTGACGCACCGTCAGAACCCGTGGTTATTGAACAGTTTTACCGGCGTGGTTCGCGGCCATGTCCGGGCACCACTGGACGCGATGTCGCTGTTCAACATACGCAAGGATTTGCCCGAGGTGGTCGACTATTTTGCGCCGAACGACGCAACCGGGGTCGTGGTGGTCAGCATCAAGAAGACCGAATCCCGCCAAGGGCTGAAGGTCGGCAGGCACATTGCCGAAACCATCCCGATTGCAAAAATCCTGATCGTCGTGGACGATGACCTTGACGTGACCGACCGCACAGAAATGGTGTTCGCGCTCGGGTCCCGGTGGCAGCCGCATACGGCAAGCCACATCTACGAAGAGCTCCGGGGTATGCCGCTGGATCCCAGTATGCCGAACCGTCCGATGACGAGCAAAATCGCTATCGATGCCACCCGGCAGTGGCCGGAAGAAGGTGGTCCCAAAGTGTACCCGGAATTGAGCCGTACGCTTCTGGAGCAAGGTGCTCCGGAATCATTCGTCCGTGCCGAAGCTAAGTGGGGCGACCTCGTTCGTAGTTGGGCAAAATCCTAGCCGGCCGGTTCCGTCCCGAGTCATCCAGCCGGCGAATTCCGTATGTTCTCCACCTGGACGGACAGCGTTTCGATAGGATCCCGAATTAACCACGGGTGGATAGCGCGGGCCATTTGCAGGTAAGCCGGCGGCAACTCGGCCAGGGATTCGAGTTTGCGTCCGCTGGCCCGACCCGTCATGTGACCGGACCGATCACCCATTTTCATCCACGGTTCCCACGCCTGAACCGTCCGATATGACAACGCTGCCGGCGCCGACATTGTGCGCGGGTCCTGCAGATCCGAGCGGAGCCCTGTCGCGGTCGTGTATTCGTTGATGCTCCTGCTTGGCGTTCTTGGGAAAGGCGACAGCATCTCCGCACTAACAGCACTCTCGATCTGAATGGTGTCAATGCCGACAGACACGGCCTCCAGCTGACCTCGGTAGCAGCGGATGCGGTTTTTGTCAGCCGGCACATACAGACCAGTCGCAGTGTAATGACAAATATCCGGGCGCCTGGCGACCTGCATGACCTCGTTGACCAAACCGGTATAGGGATTCTGGAATTTTTCCAGCAGTTGTCCGGTGGCTGTATCCGTGTAGTAACTCAGTTCAAACATTGCCAGCATGAACGAACCATTCGCTTGCCTGAAGAATCGGCAGAATCTGCCGACTTCCATGCCGAACAGCGGCGTTGCCTGCGCCCCGACGATTCCGTACCGCCGGCCTTTGACCCACCAGACGACCAGCCGTTCGTCCAGACTGCCGGCAAGTTTGATAAATGGAGTCAACAGTTCGGCGGCGCCGAGCGGCGCAGCCCCTAGTGTGCCATTCAGCACAGCGGAAAAAGCGCCGGCACTGCATGCCGCAAGCAGTTCACGACGCGTGATGATAGTGGAGTCTCCCCTTGCTGAACGCCCGCGTAGCTGCCGTCGCTCGGCCGGCCCCCCGGCCTGATGAAATCAATTCAACGCCTCGATATCTGCGCCCCAGGCCTCCATATCGAACTCTTCGATGTATTCATCAAGATGGGCAATTTTGTACGCGGTGAACGTGACGCTTTCAAACTCCCGGCGGTCTTGCGCCCCGTCGCTCTCGGCGTAGGTTGAAATTTCGTCGCCGGTTCGTAGCGGCAGTGAAATAGTGCCGTGACCGTTGCCCCTGGGCGACGGGCCCGTTTTGACCGCGGTAACCAGGCGATTGCCCGGGCGAGCTTCGCCGGCCCTTCTGAGATACAGGTGAACCTTGACCGTGCTGGCCACATCACCCTGCTTTCCATTGGTGGAGAAGTCGACGGAAATAACGTAAAGGCCAGGACAAATCGGTTTGAACACAGAACCCGTCCATTCACCGAAAGCAGCATTGTGATGCTTGGAGCGCAACGATCGACCATCGACCGATTGTTTCAAGCCGGTCTCGTTATATTCGATCCGCTCCGGTGGGCCTTCCTGCACCAGATCTGCGGCCGCAAACGTAAACCCGATCGCCTTGTTGGCACAGCGCTGATTCAGTTTTTCCTTTGTGATCTTGCCGTCGACGAGAAGCCCGAAGAACTGGGCGAAATCTTCATCCGTAAATTCCTCGTCGGTCGATTGTGCCGTTGCGTTGACGAAAACCAACGTCGCGGTAGCTACGATCCCGGCAACCGATAAGCTTCTCAGCCTGTAATAGTCAGGGGAGTTCACAATCACGTTTTTACCATATCCATTCGGCCACCACCGCAATGTCTCTAGCAGGGAATCGATACGCAGATGCCCAGACCGGGATGGAGTCGATCAGCTGACCGCGGCCAAACTAATCAATATAATTAAGTCAAATCAATTGAATAGGACACTTTATTAACAAGTAGAATAGGCAATTGAATAAGACGCCGGAATCAATGTTGCCGCTACCATGGATGGCAATCTGTGAAGCAGCACATCGGTTACCGGTGATCCAGCGCATAGGATGTGTTTCCCGCGATGGCCGTGTGGCCGGGCGATGCACCCATGAAGAAAAATCAAAATACGCAACCAGCAAGCGCGACAATCATGCATGCAGAACACCAAGAGCCGCTCGACGCAGGGGCGGTTGAACAACTGGATAGCCAGCAGAACCTGACGCTCGACAGTTTAGAAGAGCGCCGCGTTGATAGCAGTGACCGCCGCCAAATGTCGGTTAAATCTCTGCTTCATGGCGGTTTGCATCCGCGCCGCAGGCAAAACCGACGGGACTTTAACGAGCAATATCACGTACTCGACCTGCACGACTCCGAATTGATGTGGCTTGCGCTAGGCATCGTAATCATGAGTTGCCTGGATGCTTTGTTCACATTGAACCTTCTCGCTGTCGGTGCCGAAGAAATCAACATACTGATGCGTTCGTTGATAAATACGGACATCAATCGCTTTCTTGTCGTAAAAATTGGCGCAACCAGTGTTAGCGTCATTACTCTCGTCGCGGCGTCTGAGTACCGGGTGCTTGGCCGAGTCCCAGTACGCATCCTGCTGCGTGGCCTGTTTCTGATCTATTTCATGCTTCTCGTATACGAGATTGTGCTACTCCTCACCCATGCCAACGATGTTTATGGGGTCATCGCCTGGCCGCTGACCGGCTAGCCCGCCACCGTCCAAGAGATTGCAGCCGCATCCTGCCGCGGTGCGCAGCGGGCTCGCCACGCTTGAGGCGGCTCTTGATCCTTGTCAGCACTCCCATATGATGGCTGTTCCGCCAATCGTTGAGTGCTAAGCGATCATGAGCCAGAACTTGCAGCAACGTTATGCCACGTCTCCGCTGTATGGTGCCAACGCAGCATACGTCGAAGACATGTACGAGGCGTACCTCGTGGATTCGGCATCGGTCCCGGAGACCTGGCAAACGTATTTCGGCGGCTTAAACGAACGGCGGGAGTCTGAGCCCTCGCATCGGGCGATTCTCGATGACGTTGCCTCACGAATTCGACAGCCATCCCGGTCGGTTGTAGCGGGCCCACCTGGCCGGCCGGCCGCCACAGCGAAGCAAGCCGCCGTTTCACGCCTGATCCAGGTGTATGGCCTGCGTGGCTACCAGATCGCCGATCTTGACCCGCTGGGTCTGCAAAAGCGGCACACGCCCGCCGTACTGAAACTCGACTATCTCGGCATTAGCGATGACGACATGGATACCGAGTTCTATACCGGCGGTTTGGCCGGCACAGGCAATGGCCAGCTACCGCTACACGAAATCCTGGAAATCCTGCGGAAGGTCTATTGCGGCAAAGTGGGCGCTGATTTTGCCCACATCTCCAGGGCCAGGGAGCGCCTCTGGATACGCCAGCGAATGGAAAAAGGCATTTTGTCGGAGCAGTTCAGTCGTGACGAGCGCCGCATCATCCTCGAACACGTCACCGCCGCAGAGGGCATC
>JAUWKW010000244.1 GCA_030614035.1 Chromatiales bacterium
GGCGGGAGACGCGGTCTGTTGATCGAAACCCTGGCTGGCATCGACCAGCTGGTCGCCGGTAACTATTGTCGCGCGACGGAGGAGCACCGGAGCGCCGGCACGATCCAGAAATAACTCACAGCCCAGCGGCGCGCGCCCCCGAGCCTGGGCATCGAACGCATTCTGACCTTCGCAGACCAGACGAAATTCCAAAGTCGCAGTAGCCCCGAGGACCCGTTCGGCCTGTGAGGGGTCCTGCACTCCGGGCAACTGAACCACAATTCGGTTGAGCCCCTGGCGCTGGACAACGGGCTCTGCAACGCCGAGTTCGTTGACACGGTTTCTCAACGTGACCGTGTTCTGTTCGATCGCAAAGTTTTGACGATCGCGAATCTGATCCACCGTCATCGTCACGATCAAGCCAGTTTCTCCTTCAATCGTACCGCGTTGAACGGACATCAAAGGTTCTGCTTCGCTGATCAGTTTCTCCGCCTTATCGAGATCATTAGGATCGCCCAGGCGCACCCGAACTTCACCCCCAACTACACGCACGTTGCGCCGAATTCTTTCTTCACGTAGCAACCGGCTAAAGTCTTCGGCGTAGCTCTCCAGTCGCTGCTCGATTGCCGCATCCATATCGACCTCGAACAGGAAATGCACTCCGCCTCTCAGATCCAGGCCGAGACTCATTGGGCGCAGCCCAAGCGCCCGCAGCCAATCGGGCGTGCGCGGGGCCAATGTCAGGGCAACCACGTAGCCCTTACCCAATTCCTGCCGCAACAAGTCACTCGCTTTGAGCTGGTCGTCAACCAAATCGAACCGAATCAGTACCCGGCCATCATCGAGGTAGGCCACTTTGGGCTCGATGTTGCTGTCCTTGAGCAACTGCATATAGCGATCCGACTCGGGTAACTCCAATGCGGACCCATCTGAACGACTGATTTGAACGGCGGGATCATCACCGAAAAAGTTGGGTGCAGCGAACAGCAGACCGACAGCGACCGACGCCGCAACCAGCAGGTTTATCCAGGCCGGGTAGCGATTCATGAACTAGGAATCGGGTCCGTTCAATCAGGCAGCACTAACGGTGCCTTTTGGCATGACACGACTGATCGTATTCCGCTGTATCTTCAGTTCGACGTCTTTCGCAACCTCGATGGTCAGGAATTGCTCCTTGACGCCCGTCACCTTGCCCAGCACTCCGCCACCAGTTTCCACCTCATCACCTACCGCGAGATTCGAGACCATTTCACGGTGCTGTTTCTGGCGTTTGCTCTGGGGTCGAATCAGCAGGAAATAGAAAACCACGAATATCAGCACCAACGGAAGCATGGTCATCCATGTCTCGCTTCCGCCAGCGGGAGCCTGTGCCCACGCATTGTCAATTAAAAATCCCATTACATTTCCTGACCGGCAAAAAGGCGCCGTATTATGCCACAGATACCGTGGGAGTCTCCTGCTGTTGTCGGAACTGCCGGGCGAAGGCATCCAGAGAATCTCCTTCGATCGCGGAGCGGATACGGCTCATCAGCTGCAGATAGAAATACAGATTGTGGATCGTATTCAATCGTGACCCGAGCATCTCACCACATTCGTCCAGATGTCGCAGGTAAGCGCGGCTGTAATTTTGACAGGTGTAACATTCGCACCCGGGCTGGATCGGTTCCAGATCGTTGCGAAAGCGCGCATTACGGATTCGCAGGGTGCCAGTCTCGGTAAACAGGTATCCATTCCGGCCATGGCGAGTCGGCATCACGCAATCGAACATATCGATGCCGCGGCAGACCGCGTCGAGGATATCGACCGGCGTCCCCACACCCATGAGGTAACGAGGCTGTTCGGCCGGCATTTTTGGCGCAATGTGCTCGAGCACAGCATCCCGTTCCTCGCGCGTTTCACCGACTGATAAACCCCCCAGAGCAATGCCATCGAAACCAATTTCCAGCAAACCATCCAGCGAGTCGATCCTGAGCTTCGGGTATACGCCCCCCTGCACGATGCCAAACAGTGCCCTGCCCTCGTTACTGTTACCGAGTTCATCGAAAGCCGCACGGCAGCGTTCTGCCCAACGCAAAGACAAACCCATCGACTGTTGTGTCTCCTCGATGGTCGCGGGATAACGCGTGCACTCGTCGAACACCATTTGAATGTCGCTGCCAAGGTGACACTGCACGTCCATCGAAATTTCTGGGCTCAGAAAAATCTTGCGACCGTCCTTTGGTGCGTTGAACTCGACACCTTCCTCACTGACGTGGGTGCGGGAGGTGAGGCTCCAGACCTGAAATCCACCGGAGTCGGTCAGGATCGGCCGCCGCCAGTGCATGAAACCATGGAGACCACCGTGGTCCCGGATCACCGCGCCACCGGGACGAAGCATCAGGTGGAAGGTATTGCCCAGCACAATGTCCGCGCCGAGCTGCTCCAGTTCCTCCGGCGTCATGGCCTTGACCGTGCCGTAGGTTCCCACCGGCATGAAAGCAGGTGTTTCGACCGTGCCGTGCGCAGTCTGGATGCGGCCCCGCCGCGCCGCGCCACTGGTAGACATCAGTTCAAACCCAAAAGCGCTTGTCATGATCTACGCGTCAGAAACATTGCGTCCCCGTAGCTAAAAAAACGAAACCGCTCCCGAACCGCGTGCGCGTACGCCGCTAATACTTCCTGCCGATCCCGAAAAGCACACACCAGCATCAGTAATGAAGAGCCGGGTAGGTGAAAGTTCGTGATCATCGCATCAACGACGGCAAACCTGAATCCCGACGTGATGAACAAGTCAGTGTTTCCGTGAAATGGTCGCAGCCCGCCCGATCGGGCTGCTGCTTCCAGCGCCCGAACGACGGTTGTACCGACGGCGACGATCCGCCCGCCGCGCGACCGAGCGGCCACGACGGCCTGACATACGGCGTTGGAAACCTCGACGAACTCCGGGTGCAAACGGCCGGTGTCGAGCTGTGCCTGCCTCACAGGATGAAAGGTACCGGCACCCACGTGGAGCGTCAGCTTGGCTATCTCTATTCCAGATTTTTCCAGCTCCTGCAACAACGGCCGAGCGAAGTGCAGACCAGCGGTAGGCGCTGCCACGGCCCCGGGAACCGCCGCATAGACGGTCTGGTAACTCTCCCGATCGGCGGGCTGATC
>JAUWKW010000030.1 GCA_030614035.1 Chromatiales bacterium
AATGCCCTCGGTCCCCCGCCGCGGGACTGCCCGGTGGGGCTGTGAGCGTCGTCGTAACCGAGCCCGGGCATGGACGCCCGGCGAGTGGACGCTGATTCGAGCGGCGCCAGGGAGGGCACAGCGAGATTAAGCGGCCGGCCCCTCCGGGCTGTCGAGCTGCGGTTGGACGAGGATGCCCTTCGGTCGCCCGCGCCCGGCAACGCACACCACAACAAGCGTCGCTGATTAACCGGTGCGAAATTCGGTCAGATCATCGAACTGGTCCGGGTCTTCGACGACCGTTTCCAGATCGTCGACCTGAGCCGGCGGGAGCCCTCGCCGCAGCCAGCTGCCGATTGCCTGTATGGCGGGTTCCGGACCACGCACCAGAACCTCGACTCGTCCATCCGGAAGATTGCGTGCCCAACCGCTCAGATCAAGTCGCTGTGCCTCGGTTGCGGTATTGGCACGAAAAAATACGCCTTGCACCCGGCCGGAAACGAAATATCGATGGCAGAGGATCGCACTCATCGGCGATGTCGCGATATTTTCGCAGTGCGCCGTTCAGGCAGCACGCGTTGGGGCTACTGGGGTGCGCCGGCTGCCGGGTTGCTTTGCCCGGTGGTTGCTTCCCGACTGGTCAATAACGCCTCGAATGCCTTGTCCTTGGCGCTGATTGCATCACTCTTGGCCTGCCAATAAACGCCACGCTCCAGATAGTTTTCGGCCGTATCGAGCATCAATTCGGCGTGGTCCAGGGTTTCCGCTGCATGTTGCTCAGCCCCTGCCTCTTTGGCTGCTGCAATCGCCTGGCGGGCATCACTCATTTCCTGAATCGGCGGCGAAGTCGTGCAACCCGAGACCAGGATCAGTGCGATACTGCAAACAAACGCTGCAGCGGTCTTGGATTTGTTATTAAAACTATTCACAGCGGGCACGCCTGTTCGCGCATCAGGCCAGCACGCTAACAATCGACCCACCGGGCGTCAAGATTGCGCCACGCGGCTGTCCAGCGTCATCGCCCGCGGCAACACCTGTCGCTACAATGACCACTTCGCAGCCTGGGAGAGCGAACTCCATGAACGTGACGATTTACCACAATCCAAGATGCTCAAAATCGCGTAAGACGCTTGATCTGTTGCGTGAGCGGGACATCGATCCGGAGGTCATCGAATATCTTAGCAATCCGCCAAATGCAACCGAGCTGGCCGCACTGCTGGGCAAGCTGGAGATGGGGGTTACCGATATCATGCGCACCGGCGAGCAGGACTATCGCGCCGCTCGCGAGGAACTGGAGGCTATGTCCGAAGCCGACCTGATTGAATGGTTGTGCCGGCATCCCAAGGTCATGCAGCGGCCTATCGTCGTCGTAGACCAACAAGCCCGGGTCGGCCGCCCGCCGGAACTGGTGTTGGATATTCTGTCCTGATGACCGAGATACTCGTTCTATATTATTCCCGCCACGGCTCCACCGGTGAGCTGGCCGCGCAGGTCGTGCGTGGCGTTCACTCGGTGGAAAATGCCACCGCGCGCCTGCGGACGGTTCCGAACGTCGCGCCGGAAACCGAGCAACCACTTCCGGCGGTTCCCGACGACGGACCGCCGTATGCATCAGTCGCTGACCTGGCCGATTGCGACGGGCTGATCATTGGCAGCCCGACGCGCTTCGGCAACATGGCCGCGCCGTTGAAACATTTCCTCGACGGCACCAGCACCGAGTGGCTGGCTGGCACCCTGGCCGGCAAACCAGCCGGCGTGTTCACGTCAACCACCAGCATGCACGGCGGCCAGGAGACCACGCTGCTCAGCATGGCGCTGCCGTTGTTACACCACGGCATGATCCTGGTCGGGGTTCCGTACACGGAACCCGCGCTGACGACAACCCGGACCGGCGGCACTCCTTACGGGGCCAGTCATGTTGCTCCGGCGCAAACCGACACGAAACTGAGTGACGAGGAAGCTCAAATCGCCCGGCATCTTGGTCGCCGGGTTACTGAGGTCGCGGTTCGGCTCGGCGATTGGCCAATGCGGTGATTTCGGTAAGCCGCGTGTCGCGAATGCTGGTCCTTGCCGGCCTGTGCGTGCTCGGTGCCAGCATGAGCCTGTGGTTGCTTGGCCGCGATGGATTTCGGCCCGGCACCGGTCTATGGATCACCATCGCTGCCGGCGTCGCACCCCTGCTGGCACTGATTGGCGTGGCACTGAGGCGCACCAACCGTTGGGGCGAGTGGATCGCATTGTTTATGGTGCCGTACTTTTGCATCGGCACAATGGATGTTGTTGCCGGTTCGGGCACACTTTGGCTGCCAATTCTGCTGGCCGGCTCATCGCTGGTAACATTTTTCGCGGCTCTGGATGCCGTGCGCCGCGACGGCTAGTTCTGCTCCAACACCGACCTGACAAACGGCACGGTCAAACGTTTTTGCGCGGCGAGCGCTGCATGATCGAGCTGGTCCAGTAGCGCGAATAGTGCAGCGGCACTCCGATCTACGCGCGCGATCAAATACCTGCCGGTCTCGTCCGGTAACTCTAGCCCGCGCCAACTCGCACGCAATTGCAACGCCGCCACGCGCTCCTCGTCCGTGAGTCCGTTGAGTCGATAGGTCTCGCCGGACATCAGACGCGACGCGAGATCCGGCAGCTCAAACTCGCAGGCAGAAACCGTTCCGCCGGCGGCCAGCACCAGGCGTCCACCGTGTTGCGTCAGATTCTCGAACACCCCGAACAGCTGCCGCTCCCAGTCGGGTTCGCCGGCGATTATTTCGGCATCGTCGATGCACAACATATCAACCTGCCCCATGCCGTCGAGCATCGACGGCCCCAGGCCATGCGCCGAATGCAATGGCAGATAGGCGGTATCCCGCTGCCGCTGGCTCGCGTCACCAACACAGGCCTGCAGCAGATGCGATTTGCCGCAGCCTCTCGGGCCCCATAACCAGATGACCGGGCTGCCCTCACCTGCCGCTACCAGCCCCAGCGCATGCACAGCCGCGGCATTCGAGCCGAGGTAAAAACTTTCAAAGACTGCATAGTCGGCAAGTTGCACATCAAGCGGCAGCTGGCGCATCACGCAGTCCTCGTTGTATCGGCCGAATTCGCTGGACCGTTCATTTGCGTCCCGCCGCCAGTGCCCGACTGCTCCAGCACAACACATAATCGAGTCCGCTAACGAGGCTAGCGAACAGCACTGCGGCCCCAATTACGATGATGCTGATTCTCGGCGGCCACGCAAACGACGCGTAGCAGATTATAAAAACGATAAAGATCAGCTGCAGCGCCGTGTTGAGCTTGCTGATCCGCGTGGGCGCCGGTTCGACCGGCCCTATGAGGACCTGGTATGCAATTGCGCCCGCTATGATGACGATGTCCCGGAAAATTACGATCGCAGCGAGCCACCCCGGGGCCAGACCGACCCAGGCCAGCGCAATGAAAACCGAGACCAGTAGCAACTTGTCTGCCAGTGGATCCAGTATTCCCCCAACGCGGCTGCGCCATTGAAACCGTTTCGCAAGATAACCGTCGAGCCCGTCTGAGAGACCGGCTAAAAACATCAACAGCAACGCCAGGCGACTGTGGCCCGCGATCAGGGCCATCACGATCGGTATGATCAGAGCGATTCTCAATAGGCATATCGCATTGGGAATCTGCGAGAGCCGGAAAATCGATCCCATGCCCGACAACTCTCAGGGAGACGGCACCAGCGTGTAAGCGAGGTCCGGTTCGCGACGATAACCGGGCAATGCCCACGGATCACTGTTCAATAACTGCGCACCCGTTATCGGCTGGAGCATTCGACCGCTGCGTATGGCCCGCATCAGGCGATCGGAATCACCGCGCACAGTGACAACAAATTCAATGTGATCACCAATGACCCGACTCACGTCAAACGAGTCCACTACCGCGATCGATTTCAGGTACGAGGTCAGCGCACCATAGTCGTCGAGCGAATTGACGCCGGCAACGCTGAGCCGGACCTTGCCGGCCGAGTCGGCGTAGGTTGCGAGGCGTCCGCCCAGCCAATCCGCGGTTGCGTTCGGGCCGTCGGCGAGGCTGCCTTGCCAGTCAATGCGTTCATCCCCCTGCAACAAGGACCAGCGGACTTGTTGACCCGGAGCGGCCGCGCTCCGCGCCCGACCGATCAGCACGGCATCGGCGCCGTAGCGTTCCGATGCTGCCATCACCGGGTCACTAAAATCACCCCACAATTCCGCAAACGACAAGCGCGACAGATCCTCGGCATCCACCAGCGGCAGCAACACCGGTATACCCCGGGATTCGGCGGCCTCAACGACGACGACCCGCACCTCGTCCAGTTGCTCGAAATCGAAGCTCAGCGCCTCGTCGGTTCGAATCGGCAACACATCGGCCTCGGATTCAGCGGGCAAAATGCTGCGCTGGCCACGGCCGGCGTCTAAAGCCAACCAGATCAGGATCACCGGACGGTCTTCGCCCCATACCGGCTGTCCCGAGCCGTCGAGAACGCGCTTGATCTCGTCACGGTCGAATCGTGCCCAGATGGTCTCCTGATCCTCCCGGCGATACTGTTGTACAACCTTTGCCGGGTCCGGGAACAACGTCACCAGAAAGTCCGGCGCGGCAGCATCCCGGCGGCCGGTTACTTTGACGAGCACCTTGCCTAGCGCCTCGTTGAACGCATCGGCCAGCGGGCTCTCGGAATCTGCCGGCAATACGCCGGTTGCGGCATACAGATCGCTGACTCGTGCCGCCGTCGCCGTGGCGCTGAACAACACGGTCAAGCATATGGCGCCGATCACCAGCAGTGGCAACGCACGGTCCCACGGACTGGTAGCCGCCATCCGGTTCATTGTTCGCAAGCGATACATATACACTATTATAGCGTCGCCCTCGGCTAATGGACCCGGCAGCGTCTTCCGGACGTTTATCATCTCAATATGAGCGCAAAAAAACCTGCAACCTATAGTGATGCGGGTGTCGACATCGACGCCGGCAACGAATTCATCGAACGCATCAAACCGCTGGTCGAGTCAACGCGGCGCGATGGTGTTCTTGGTGGGATCGGCGGATTCGGCGGCTTGTTCGAGCTGGCCGGCGGGCGCTACCAACAACCGGTCCTCGTGGCCGGAACAGATGGTGTTGGCACCAAACTGAAATTGGCTATCGAACTCAACCTGCACAATACAGTGGGCATCGACCTCGTCGCTATGTGTGTCAATGATGTCGTGGTTCATGGTGCAGAGCCCCTGTTCTTCCTGGATTACTATGGCTGCGCCCGGCTGGATACGACAGTGGCGGCGTCGGTCATCGAGGGAATAGCGGAAGGCTGCCGGCAGGCAGGCGCAGCGCTGCTCGGCGGCGAGACCGCTGAACTGCCGGGCATGTACCAGGAACCGGACTATGATCTCGCCGGTTTTTGTGTCGGCATCGCGGAAAAAGATGCGCTTGTCGATAGCAGCATGATCAGTGTCGGTGACCGACTCGTTGGGCTGGCCTCCTCCGGACCTCACTCGAACGGATACTCGCTGATTCGCAAGCTATTGGCCGATAGCGGAAAGTCCGCTGCCAGCAGCTGGAATGGCGGCACGCTCGGACAGCAACTGCTGGTTCCGACGCGTATCTATGTGCGTGCCATCCTCAAGTTGCTCGACGCCTGCCCAGTTCACGGAATCGCCCACATAACCGGTGGCGGTTTGCTCGACAATCTGGCGCGGATACTGCCGCAGTCCGTCGATGTGCATCTGGAGCCAACAGCCTGGCACCGTCCGCGCATTTTTGACTGGCTGCAGGACCAGGGGCGGATAGAACCGCGTGAAATGTACCGGACCTTTAACTGCGGCATAGGTATGGTGGTCATCGTCCCGGAGCATCGTGTCAATAAGGCAGTTGCATTGCTGACGGACGAAGGCGAATCCGCATCGATTATCGGTCAGGTGGTAGCAGGCAGCGGACAGGTACACATTCCCTCATGACCGTCGGTCACGGTCTCAAAACCGTCGTCCTGATTTCCGGCAACGGCACTAACCTGCAGGCGATTATTGACGCGATTCAGGCGGGCCGTTTATCGGTCGGCCTGGCCGGCGTATTGAGTGACTGCCCGGAGGCCTACGGACTTGAACGCGCCCATGCCGCCGGCATACCGACCACCGTCGTGGATTACCGGAACTGCGCCGACCGAAGCGAATTCGATCGGAAGCTCCACGACGAACTGGGCACCGTGGAACCGGAACTGATCGTACTCGCCGGTTTCATGCGCGTCATTTCCGACGGGCTGACAGAGCATTATCGGGGACGGATGTTGAACATTCACCCGTCGCTGCTGCCTAAATACCCGGGCCTGCATACCTACCGGCGCGTGCTGGAAACGGATGATCCGTATCACGGTTCAACAGTGCATTTCGTCACTCCGCAACTGGATGCCGGCCCACCGATTATTCAGTACCGTGTAAGGATTCGTGATGCCGAGACTGAGGAAAGCCTGGCTGCCCGCGTACAGGCCGGCGAATACATTATTTACCCGCGCACGATCGAGTGGATCGCCGAACGCAGACTGGATCTGCGCGACGGCACTGTTTGGCTGGACGGCCAGACTTTGCAGCAGCCGGTGGTGGTGGATGAAGAGTATGCCCAACCGCTCTAGGCTCCCCACATGGGTCGGGTTGGGACTGGCCTGCACGGCGCTGGTCCTGGAAGCGAACCCTGTGCCACAGCCCACCGGGTTCGAGTTGACCTACAAGATCAAAGCGTATGGTTTTGCGGTCGGTGAGATGCAGATCAGCCTGACCGAAACCGACGATGCCGACATCTACATTTACGAGAACCTGACCCGGGCGCTTGGCCTCGCAAAGGCATTTCGCTCCGGGATAATGTCTGAAACCAGCCGCTTTCGCGTCACCCCGGCCGGGCTGGTGCCGATACAGTATGACCTCAACGACAGTACCGAAAATCCTGATGACGACACCCATATTGCTTTCGACTGGACTGCGGGCATCGCCGACAGTCTGTATGAGGGTGAGCGGCGGGATATCGAAATCGAACCCGGTACACTCGACCGCATGTCAGCAGACCTCGCAGTCATATTGGATCTGCAAGCGGGAAACGGACCGGAGCGCTACCAGATGGTCCACCGCAATGCTCTGCGCGTTTACGAATTCGAATATCTGGGTGAGGAAGACATCAAAACCCCGGCGGGCAAATTTTCCACAGTCAAATACCGGCGCCAGCGTCGCGGATCGAAAAGAAGCGGCATCATCTGGTTTTCGCCGGCACTGTGTTACCACGTGGTCCAGGTCGAGAGCCTGAAAAACGATAAACGCACGTCAATATTGAAAATAATGGCGCACTCTATCCAGGGTTGCGCCGCCGAACAGCAGGCACAACAAACTCACACGAAAATTCAGGTTTTGGGCAGCGTGACGCCAGTCTGACCCTGATATTTGCCGGCACGGTCAGCGTATGACCGCTCGCACGGCTCATCGGATTCGAGAAAGATCATTTGGGCGACACCCTCATTGGCATAAATCTTTGCCGGTAGTGGTGTCGTATTCGAAAACTCGAGCGTCACGTGGCCTTCCCACTCCGGTTCCAGCGGCGTGACGTTGACGATGATGCCGCAGCGGGCATAGGTCGACTTGCCCAGGCAGATAGTCAACACATTTCGGGGTATACGAAAAAATTCGACCGTTCGCGCCAACACAAACGAGTTAGGCGGAATGATGCAAACCTCATCGTGCATATCAACAAAGCTGCTTTCATCAAAGGCCTTGGGGTCGACAATGGCAGAGTTGATATTCGTGAATACCTTGAAGTCGGCCGCACAACGCACGTCATATCCGTAGCTCGACGTCCCAAAAGACACCACGCGCCCGGAGCCGTTGACCCGGATCTGCTCGGGCTCGAACGGTTCGATCATGCCGCACTCTTTAGCCATTTGACGGATCCAGCGATCGGACTTGATGGTCATTTCTTCTCCTCGACCACGATCTTGGGGAAGGCACCTTTGTATTCCCTGGGCCGCAGTGACAGCCGGCCTGTAGCATAGCGCGCAATCTCCCGGAATTCCCTAGCCAGATCTTGACTCGTTTCGCGGATGACCGACGGTTCGCCTTCGTCCGTTTCCCGACGCAAGCGAATATCGAGCGGCACCCGACCAAGCAGGGGAACGCCCCGCTCCGCCGCCATCCGCTCGCCACCACCTTCGCCGAACAACGGCGTCACGTGACCACAATCCGGGCAGACAAAGGTGCTCATATTTTCGACGATGCCCAACACTTCCACATTGACCTTGCGAAACATCTCCAGGCCCTTCTGGGCATCGAGCAGGGCAATGTCCTGTGGCGTGGTCACGATGATCACGCCGCTTACCGGAACACGTTGGCTCAGCGTCAGCTGAATGTCGCCGGTGCCGGGCGGCATATCGACAATCAGGTAATCGATATCGCGCCAGCGGGTTCGAAATATCAGTTGCGTTAATGCCTGCGTCACCATCGGCCCGCGCCATACGGTCGGTGTTTCCTCATCGACCAGGCTGCCAATAGAAATCATCTGCAGTCCGTGGGCCTCTATTGGCTCGAAGCTCTTGCCATCGCGGCTGCGTGGCCTGGCGCCGCTAACACCCAGCATGCGCGGCTGGCTTGGGCCATAGATGTCGGCATCGAGCATCCCGACCCGGCCGCCCTCTGCCTGCAGCGCCAGGGCCAGGTTCACGGCCACCGTGGATTTACCCACACCCCCCTTGCCCGACGCGACGGCGATGATGTTCTTCACCCCCGGCACCGGACTCAGCGTGCCCTGCACCGAGTGGCTCGCGACTTTTGAGTGAATTTTGACGTCGACTTTTGTGACCTGCGTCACATGTTGTATCGAAGTCGCTATCTCCTCAGCCAGCTGATCAGCATAGCCGGCCGCCGGAAAACCCAGGGTCACCGAGACTTCGAGATGCTGATTACGCTCCTGAATCTCCACCGGCACCTTGGCCGATACCAGGTCCGTGCCCAGATATGGGACCACCACCGCCGCCAGGGCGGGTTCAAGATTTTTCTCGGTACCGGCAAGCATAATTCGTGACGCGTTTAACAGTATCCAGACCCGCCAAAGCGCGACATTGTACCCCACAGCGTGGGGCTGCCGGCCCCTGAAATCCGGCCCGGAAGCGGCGTCCCGGCGCCGCCGCCGATCCCGTGTGGATGGCGGTGAAGCAGGACGCAGCCGGGGTCGTGCCGGACTGTCCGCGCTGGACGAATGATTCGCTGCAGCACAGGCGACGGTCGCCCGTTATGGCTGTGCGAGGTCTTAGCTGACGAAGGGTTGATGAAAATATTACGCGCATTGAAGGCGGAACGCACTGTAGCGATGCTGCTAGCTGAGCCAAACAGCAATACGCCGGCAGCCAAGAAAGCATTGCAAAGCCTGGCGAAGGCCGGACCGGGTGCCATACCGGTCCTGATCGATGCCCTCGGTGGTGCAGACAAATTTCAGGTCGTTGGCATGATCGAAGCGCTGACCGAGAAGGTCAGCGAGGCGAACTTTAAGTTTTTTATCGACGGCCTGAAACATCCAAACCAGCGCTGTGTCGCCGGTGTGGCACGGGCTTTGGCCGAATCGGCAAAATTCAATCCGAACAAGCTGTTCAAGTACCTCACGATGGAAGATATTTCCAAGTCGGCCATACTGGACGTTCTGCTTGCCCATTCCGAGCGCCTGGACGTCCGCGCGGTACTGAAAGCAGCCTACGACCTCGATCCTCAGGAAAAGGCGGCCATGTTCCAGCTGGTCGCCAAACTGGCCAAAGAGGACCTGATACCCGACATGATCGGACGCATGGGAGGCAGTGACCAGCTCGCGCGCGTCCACCTGATTCATATCCTGTCGCGGTTCAAACGTCCGGAGGTAAAAAATGTCCTGCTAGAACAACTGAAGGATACGAACAAGTATATTCGGAAAGCCGCGATCGAAGGGCTATTGAACATGGACGCCGACGGTATCGATATCGCGCTCGTTTGTTCGCTGTTGCATGACCCGGACTTTGAAGTGCAAGGCAAAGCGGTCGACCTGGTCATCCATTTGCACCACCCCGATACGGTCAAACACCTGATCGACGCGCTGAAAGACGAGTCCGAATTCGCCCGTCGCTGTGCCGTCGAGGTGTTAAACCAATTAGCCGACGGCAGCACCATAAAACACTTGCTTGCCGTCGTGGCGGCTGACGACTGGTGGGTTCGCACCCGCGCGGCGGATGCGCTGGCCACGCTCGGCGGGGCAACGGTCATAGACGCGGGCCTGATACTGGTCCAGGACGAAGACGAAAACGTCCGGCGCTCGGCCATCGAGATCCTGAATCAGACCAAGG
>JAUWKW010000113.1 GCA_030614035.1 Chromatiales bacterium
GTGGAGCGCACGGTGGAATTGACCGAAAGACTGATCGATGCATTGGGGTTGCAACGACTTTCGATCGGTGGCACCTCTCTCGGTGGTACGGTGGCTATGCACTACGCCGCGCGCCACCCGGACCGGATCGACAAACTGATCCTGTTGAGCCCCGGCGCCATCGCGGGGCGTGCCCTGACCAGGAACAACCGCGTCGGAGGTGGCGCCAATCTTCTCAAGTACGTGCTGCCCCGATCCATCCCTGAGTTCATGTTGAGATCGGGCTTCGGTGACCCCGACAAGCTCAGTGATGAACTGGTCGATCGCTGGCATGACATGTGGCTGCGCGAAGGTCAGCGGGAAGCCGAACTCGCGCGACTGCGCCAGTACGATTCCGGCGATCTCGAAGCCATGGTGGCCGGTGTGCGCGCACCGGTACTGATCATGTGGGGCGAGGCTAACTCGCGCGCTACAGTCGAGCAGGCGCCAATCTTCGTCGAAATGCTCGTTGGTGCCGAGCAGGTCGACCTGGTGATCTACCCCGGCGTGGGGCACATGGCGGTGCAGGAAGCAGGCGAACAGACCGGGCAGGACGCCCGAGCTTATCTGGACGGTGCGCTGACGATTGATCCGCTGCCAGTGGTGGATTCCGAAGCTCAGGTGGAGCTCTAGGAATTGTCACCGTGTGAAGCATTATCGGCGACGCTGTCGATGATTCGTTCGAAATGCGCCAGCAATTCTTCCCAACCCTCATCAGAACCGACGTCGCGTCCCATGTAACGCGGTGATTTGACCGCCCGCATTGCCAGATAACTCGCGGCCGCCATCAGCACCATCATCAGCGCGCGGTTGTTGTCTTCGCCGAGTTCGCGGTTGCCGGCAAAAATGGCGGCATGCTCACGACCCAGTTGTTGGCGGATCTCGGTCAACGCGTCCGAGATGGCGGTAGGACTCATGAATTCATCGGCCAGCAGTTCGACGCGTACCGGGTCCTCCCGAAGCGAATTCGCATGGTGCAGTACCAGGCGCTTGATCTGCTCCGCCGCGCTGACCGAGTCCATTGCATTCGACATGTCGGCGAGCTCGGACAGGTCCGGCCAGATCTGGTTTTTCTCTCCCCAGGCCTGCACGAGACCCGGCAGTCCACCGAAATAACGGTACAACAGCGCTTTGCCGATACCGGCTTCCTTGATGACTTCATTCACGCCGACATTGCGCAGGCCGTTGCGTTCTACGACCCGGCCAAACGCGTTGATAATCTCTGCCTCGGTGGCTTCACGCTTCAGGGCGCCCTTGCCCTTGGTTTCTGGTTGTACTGCGGTCTGGGTCACCGGTATCCCTGCCCGATTTCTATTGGCCTCCATCCTACGGGAAAATGTGACCAAATGGTCAACTTTTTTACCGGGGAGTCTTGACGCGGCCCTGTGATCGCGGGTATAAGATTTGTGACCGGGTGGTCAATTTTTTTGACTCCGGTTGGGATACCAGGTTTACCAACTGCAAACGTGGTCACAATTTGGCTCCAACCGTGGTGATGTGACGGATCCCGGCGGGAACGTCCAAACCCCGGCCGGACGGCACGAAGAAAGCCGGTGGCGGGACCAAATATTTAAGTCAATCGAGGAGGCGTAAACGTGCTGGAAGCGATCAATCTGAAAAAGGCCTACGGGAACATGGAAGCTCTGAAGGGCCTGGACCTTACAGTCAACAGCGGAGACGTCTACTGTCTGCTCGGCGCTAACGGCGCCGGTAAAACTACGACGATCAATCTATTCCTGAATTTTATTGAACCTACCGGTGGCACGGCCAAAGTCTGCGGAATCGACGTAACGGAACAGCCTCTGGAGACGAAGAAATTGCTCGCTTATATACCGGAGCAGGTCATGCTCTACGGCAACCTGACGGCGATGGAAAACCTTCGTTATTTCGCCCAACTCGGCGGTCACGATTATGCACCGGATGAATATCGAGGTTTCCTGAATCGCGTTGGTTTGCAGCCCGACGCAATCGACCAGCGTATCAAAACGTATTCGAAGGGCATGCGTCAAAAGGTTGGCGTGGCCATCGCACTCGCAAAGCGGGCCAAGGTCCTGCTACTGGACGAACCGACCTCTGGACTGGACCCGAAGGCCAGCAACGAATTCTCCCAGCTTCTGCTGCAACTAAAGGCGGACGGCGCTGCAATCTTGATGGCGACGCATGATTTGTTCCGCGCAAAAGAAACCGGAACCCGCATCGGAATCATGAACGAGGGTCGTCTCGTTCAGGAACTCAGTACCGATGAAGTATCGCACGCCGATGTCGAGCGAATTTATCTCGAACATATGCACGCCGGCGACCAATATTCACAGAAGGTCGCGTAACAGACTGATTCACGCGAGGTGATCAATATGATCGGTACAATTGCACGCAAAGAATTTTCTGAAATCGTGCGAGACGGTCGGTTCAAATGGACTGCCGGTATCATGGTCCTGCTGTTATTAACGGCTACGCTGGCCGGTTATCAGAAATACAGCGGCTACATGCGCATCCAGCAACTGGCCCAGGGTGAATCAAATACCCAGTGGCTAAAGCAGGGTGATAAAAACCCTCACTCTGCTGCCCACTATGGCAACTACGCATTCAAGCCGGCCGGGCCACTGGCATTTTTCGATACCGGCATCAGCAACTACGCAGGCACCGCGATTTTCCTGGAAGCACACAAGCAGAATTTTGCGATTGGGCGGCCCGCTACCGATCAGAGTTCGGTCGGGCGATTCGGCGATCTGAGCGGTGCAATGCTCCTGCAATTGTTGATGCCCTTGCTGATCATTTTTCTCGGGTTTACTGCATTTGCCGGCGAACGCGAGAGCGGCACGCTGCGACAGGTGATGAGCATGGGCGTTACCAACCGCCAGCTGTTGTGGGGTAAGGCTCTCGGCGTCGGTACCGTTGTGTTGATCGTGGTCGTTCCATGCGTCCTGGTCGGTACATTTGTCCTGTCCATGGCAGATCTGAACATCGTCGGCGAGGGCATGGGCACGCGGGTCGCTGCATTGTCGGTCGGCTACCTGATCTACGGCGGAATTTTCCTGTTTCTGACACTGGCCGTCTCTGCCTGGGCCAAAACGGCTCGCACGGCGCTAATGGTACTGATCGGCTTCTGGGCGTTTGCCGGCTTCCTGGCGCCGAAGGCCGCCAGCGAAATATCGAAAGCTGTGCATCCGAGCCCCGCCTTCGGTTCATGGTTCTCGGACATGCGCAGCCATCAAATCCGGGGCCTCGATGGTGAATCCCCGTGGATCACGGTGGAGAAATACAAAGTCGAGTTGTTCAGAAAATACAACATAAACAGCATCGCCGAATTGCCGGTGTACTGGCCCGCCACCCGAATGCAGAAACTCGAAGAGCTGGACCATCCCGTTTTCGATCTGCACTTTGGAAAAATCAAAAGCTCCTACACCGAGCAACGGCGAATTCAGGACCGGCTCGGGTTCGTCGCACCAACCCTGCCACTACGTTCCATATCTATGGGCCTGGCCGGCACCGACCTGATCCAGCACATCAAATTCCTCGAAGATGGTGAGGCTTACCGGCGATACATGGTGTCCGAGATGAACGGCTATCTGTCGAAGGCAGCAGCCAGCATGAACGCAACTTATAGTTCGAGCAATTACATGCGGGCTGACGAGAAGGTCTTTTCGATCGTCGCGCCATTCGAATTCGATCCGCCGTCCCTGAGCGCGACACTACGCGAACACCGCGGCAATTTTGTGATGCTGATCGTCTGGCTCGCCGCCGCCATGGGTGCTGCGCTTTTCGCGGTCAAGCGCATGAGCGTGGAGAAAGGCTAATGATCAAGTTAATGATTTCGCATGAAACCAGGCAATTGTTCCGCTCAGGAGCTTTGTGGTCGATCCTGGGTCTCGTCGTTTTGGCTATTGTTTTTGCCGCGTGGTCGGGTGGCCGCAGCGTAACACGCCAGCTAGCAGGCGCCGGCGCAGCGGCCAAGTTCGAAGACGGACTGCGCAACCACATGCGACGAGACGCGGAGAAATACGAGGCGAAGGTTATTGCAGAGGGCGGTGAATACCAGTTCGCCTCCGTTCGCCACGCGCCGGGCATGGGACCACCACAGGGAACCAACGCTGGCGCAGTCGGTGCTGAAACGGCGATGTACGTCAGCTTGCCGCCAACCGGCCTCGCTGCCCTGTCGATCGGGCAAAGCGACATTCAATTGAATTACTTGCCCGTGTCGATGGCCACCACGCTGGATGTTACGAAGTACCTTGAGCTGGAGAACCCGGTCAGCTTAATGACCGGTTCGCTCGACATCGCATTCGTTGTGATCTTCCTGCTTCCAATTTTCATCCTGGCGATGAGTTATGACCTTTTATCCAGCGAAAAGGAACGTGGCACGCTGGCAATGATTCTGGCCCACCCGATTTCGCTGCGGGAATTGCTGGCCTCGAAAATTATCGCACGAGCCGGAATGTTGCTGACCGTGGTGCTGGCGCTCGGTTTAATTGCTCTGTTTTCCGTCGGTACCGACCTCGGCTCCGCCGATACCTGGGCCCGCTTCGGATTGTGGGTGATCGCGACATTGTTGTATGCGCTGTTCTGGTTTTCGCTGGCCGTCCTGGTCAACGTCTATGGAAATAACTCAGCGACAAACGGCACCGTGCTGGCTGGTATCTGGCTGGTGGTGGTGGTTGTCGTACCGACACTTGTCAGCCTGGTTGCGACTGCTGTTTACCCGGCTCCGTCACGTATGGAATTGACGGTCGCGGCACGGGCTGCCCAGACGGTGGCTGAAAAAAATTACATGTCCAAGCTGGATGAGTACTACTACGACCATCTGGAATATGTGCCTGAAGGTGATCAGAAAGCGATGGACTTTCTGACTTTGGCTCAGGCCAATAACAACTCGATCGAAAAAGCCGTGCGGCCGTTGTATGACGAGTTTCAGGTCCAGCTAAACCGGCAGGAAGCCCTGGTCCAACGTTTTCAGTTCCTGTCACCGGCGATCATGATGCAATTGGCGCTGAACGAGATCTCCGGCACCAGCGCAGATCGTTACGAGCATTTCCTTGAACAGGTCTACGACTTTCACGATCAGTGGAAAGAGTTTTTCAGTGTGAAGTTTCTCGAACGGTACCCGCTGAAACCGGCAGATTACGAGGCGTTTCCGGAATTCGACTACGACGAGGAGGGCTTCGCCCTAGTTCTCGCGCGGTTGCTGCCATCCCTGCTCGGTATGTTCGTATTGTTACTGGGCGTTGTTCTGGTGCCAACGCTGGCGCTGCGCCGTTACCAGGTTGCGGCTCGTTAACGTATTGATTAATAAGGAGTGATTCGGTTCCAGGCCGGGAGGGCTCTACTTTGCGGACCCTCCAAAGAGTTACAAGCAAAACTAAAGCCTGCTATCTTCCGTCCTGACTCGAATACCAATAATGGAGACCCACCAATGCAGCTGAAGGCCATACCCCTCGCACTGTTTCTGATCACGAGCTTTGCGATCGCAACCCCGGCATTTGCGGAAACGTCACCCGAGGACGCCTATGATTACCGGCGCGCCGTCATGGAATCGCTGGGCAGCCATGCGCACGCGTTCTTTCTGATCTTCGCCGGAAAAGTCGATCAGCGGGATCAGATGGCGACGCACGCAGATGCAATTGCTGCAGTTG
>JAUWKW010000034.1 GCA_030614035.1 Chromatiales bacterium
AGCAACAGGGTCGGCATGTCTGTCGACAGCATCTGTTGACCGCCACGCAACACATCCAACTCGTGACCTTCGACATCGCACTTGATGAAACTAATCGGCTGGTGCTCGATGTCACCAAAATAATCGCCCAGCGTAGTAACCGGAATTTCTAATTTTTCGAGCCCCGCCGCGGCGCTTAGATGCACCGACGCCCCGCCCGAGCCAGGCTTGGACCTCTGCATCGTCAGAGTTCCGGGGGATGAAGACAGGCCCTGATTGATTATCGTTGTATTTCGTAGCCCATAGGTTTCTTTGACAGCAGCCAAATGCGGCGCCAGCTCGGGCTGCGGCTCAAAAGCGAAAAGATGACCATCAGGGCCAACTTTCTTCGACAGGTAATAGGCATACACGCCGTGGTTCGCGCCTATATCAATGGCGGTTCGCCCTTCGAGATCACATCCTCTGAGATACCTGATGCATGGCCGCTCTGATTTGAAGCGGTAACGCCACAGTCGATGGCGCATATGCAGACGGTCGAACCACCCCAATTTCATGTTGGCCAGCCTATGCAAAGTTGAAACGAAAACCTGTGACCGTTACCGACGGTACTGCAAAGACTCGGTGGGCTTTCAAGCTCGAGTCGCAGTGGGGAAAGCAGCTCAGCTGGCACGAAGGCTAGTCAATCGTTTTCCGCAGGGGTTTCAATCAGCTCGATCCATTCGCCGGCCGGTCCAACGGTAACGCCTACGTCGCGTCCGTCGTAAGGAAATTCCGCCATTGGTCGCGGTGCGCTGCGCCAATCCAGTTTTGCCGGGTCCAGGCCTTCGGTCGTAAAGCCAACAGCTGCAATACCCGGCGGCAGGTGGCCGGCTTTGCCGGGTCGCATCCCCATGGACGGCGGATATTCGTCCAGTTCAATCAGGTAGCCTGGCGCGATGGCTGCAACTGTCAAGCCAAACGTAGTCTCGGCAGGGAGGCCGTTCGCATTGGCAATGACTGAAATCTGCCACTCGGTGGCGGGCTCGGACGGTGCGCCCAGCGTTTCCGCATAAAAGGTCCGCTGTGCATCCATCGATGGGCCGGCGACGATCATGATGAACACCCGTTCAATGCCATAGTCGGCGGGTAGTCCGAATACCCGCTCCATCTGTGGATTCGACGTCAGGTACAGCACCTCATTGCCGGGTCCCAGTACCTGAAAGGCGCGTGGCGCATCTGGCGCGGCCCAGAGGTCCTTGGGTGGCCCGATAATCTCAAACGGCGAATCCGCCATGCGCTCGTGTAAGCCGTCCGGATCGGCAACCAGTATTTCGGTCGCATTCCAGCCCCAGGTGGTCATCGGCGCATAGCCGGAAACCGGTTCGTCCTCGACCAGGCGCAGATACACCGGGGCTCCGTCGGCAGGTTGCAGCAGCATGCTGGGCTGACCAGCCATCGCCGGAGCACCCCACAGTGCCGCTAATTCGGCGGAGACCGGTGCACGCTCGACCAGCTGATACCCCAGGTAATCCCTGTAGGCAACGTCCACTCCATTCAAATTAGCCATCGTGATCGTAATAATCGCTATTTCTTTCAGCATGTTATTCGACCTTATTAATGTGTTTAATTAAAAGTTATTCGGCCTCGGCAGGCGCAATCGGAGGACTGCCGCGGCACATTCTAGCGCGGGAACCTGACGCACCCAAAACTCCGCCGGCCCGGTTTGCCAATGCCCGGCCGCGCCTTTCCGCAGGCGGTGCCGGTGCTTGGTCAGTTTCGGGGAATGGGTTAATGTGCCGGCTCCGTCGCATACCAAGCTCCGCTCATGCCGACATTTTCCGTCAATCCCGCAACTTACCGCTGGCTCATCCTGATTTGCGCATTTTTTTCGCTGTGCATCTCCCAGGGAATGACCTTGGCAGGACCAACGGTGTTCGACGAGGTGATCCTGATCGAACTGGCCGAGATTACGGGCAGCGAGATATCGCTGGGAGCATTCAAACTGACCGGTCTGATCATGTTTCTGACTGCCGGTGGCTTGGGAATGTTTGCCGGGGCTTTAGCGGACCGCGTCGGTGTCAAACCGCTGATGTTGATCGGCATGACGATGCTGGCGGCCGGAAATTTCTTCTATGGTCGCATCCAGTCACTGGGTGATCTCTACTGGGTTTATGCCGGTTTCGGGGTCCTGCTGACGCTCTGCGGATTGATGCTGAACGTCATGTTGGTGTCCCGCTGGTTCGTGCGCGGCCGGGGATTGGCCATCGGTTTATTGCTGGCCGGTTCGAGTCTGGGCAACGGATTTTTTCCGCCGATGAATGCCTGGTTGCTGGGAATCGTCGGAGACTGGCGCGAGGTGTTTGCATGGATCGCGTTGATTCCGCTGGCGATGGTTCCGGTGCTGTTCTTCGTGCTCAAGGAAAGGCCGGCCGGAAGTGACAGCAACGACCCGAACGCGGCGATTAGCGTGGAGGCCAAGGCGCAGACAACGGGCTACACGCTGATGGAAGCGCTGGCCAGCCTCAACTTCTGGGTTGTGGCCATCGTCGCCATGTGCACCTTCTACGCCATTCTTGCAATGAGCACGCACGCGTTTTTGTACCTGCGTAGCGAAGGCTATGAGCCGCAGATCGCCGCCACCGGGGCGACAATTTTGTTTGTTGGAGGATTGATTGGAAAAATCATCAGCGGGTATCTTGCTGAAGCGTTTGGCCGAAAACGCGTGCTGCTGACAGGTCTGGGCCTAATGCTGGTCGGATCAGCGACGCTGGTCGCCGCGATTATCCTTAGCAGTGCGGAAGCGCTCTGGTTTGGCCTCGTGTTCTTTGGTTTTGGCTGGGGCGGCATTTACACGCTGCTGCAGCTTTTGGCAGCAGATCTGTTCGGTCTGCTGGCGCTGGGCAAGATACTGGGCGCTATTAATGTGATGGACACGATCGGCGGCGCATTGGGGCCGTGGTTGACCGGCGTATTGTTCGAGGTCAACAAGTCCTACGTCCTGCCTTTTACCGTGATTACCGGTCTGCTGCTGCTAGCAATACTGGCGGCATCGTTACTGCGGCCGGAGCAGGGTGCATACCAATCGGTGGCGTCGGAAGCCGCATAGCGTTAAGTTAGGCACCCTTCCGCTGGATGAGCCATGCCGTTCAGCGAGTGGCGCGGCGAGTCGATGGATGAATAACGGTGACTAAGGCATTTAGACCAAGTGAAAGCCTCAAGGGTGTGCGCTACGAAATACGCGGCAACCTGGCGCATCGGGCGCAGGAGCTGGAGCGCCTCGGCTACGAAGTTATTTCGCTGAATATCGGCAATCCCGGCCTGTTTGGTTTTCGGACCCCGGAAACCATGCGGCTGGCGATGATCGAGAATCTCCACAGCAGCGAACCCTACTGCCATCAAAAGGGCGTGTTCCCGGCACGCGAGGCCGTGGTCATGCAGCAGCAGGACCGGGGCATCCAGGGCGTTACCGTAGAGGAAGTATTTATCGGAAATGGCGTCAGCGAATTGATTGACCTGTCGCTACGAGCGCTGCTCAATCCAGGCGACGAAGTACTGATACCCAGTCCGGATTACCCGTTGTGGACCGCTGGCGTAACCCTGAACCAGGGCAAGGCCGTGCATTACGACTGTTTGCCGGAAAACGGGTTCCTGCCGGACCCGGCCCAGCTAAAGAAGCTTATCAACCGGAGGACGCGGGCAATTGTCATTATCAACCCGAATAATCCTACCGGCGCCGTATACCCGCGGGAATTGCTGGCGAGCATCGTGGAACTGGCGGAGCAGCGAGAATTGGTAGTGTTCAGTGACGAAATTTACGACCAGATGGTTTTCGATGATGCCGAATTCGTACCGGTGGCCCAGCTGGTAAAAAACACCTTGTGCGGCAGCTTCAGCGGCTTGTCCAAAGTGTATCGAGCCTGTGGCTATCGCGTTGGATGGGTAACTTTTAGCGGTGCTCTGGAGCACGCCCGCGATTTCCTGCATGGACTCGAGTTACTGGCTTCATTGCGCCTGTGCAGCAATGTCCCGGGCCAATGGGCCGTGCAGACGGCACTGGGCGGATTTCAGAGCATCCGGGAACTGGTCCGCCCCGGCGGCAGACTTTACGAATCACGCCAGGTAGTGATCGATTCAGTAGCCGCGAGCCCGTACCTGAGCCTCGTTGCCCCTGCTGGCGCGATGTATGCGTTCATCGGTGTCAATAAGGACCGCTTACCAGCGTTTGACGATCAGCAATTTGGGTTGGATCTACTGGAATCCAAACACGTGCTGGTGGCACCCGGTACCAGTTTCAACGTGCCATACAACAATTTCTTCCGGATCACGATTCTGCCGGATGCGGGAGTGCTAAAGGATGTGTTTCAGCGCATCGACAGCGTGTTGGCAGGCTACGCCAGCGACCAGAGGCTCGAGTCTGTCTCATAAATATTTCATAAGAACTTGAAATAAAAGAATAATGATTCGACCTCTTCGGGATGCTCTTGAACGAGGGGCATTGGTTGTGGTCGCCAACAATCGCTTGGCTCGCCATCTGCAGCTGCAGTTCGGTCGAGCCCAGGTGGTCGCCGAGCGCAGTGCCTGGCGAAGCCCGGCCGTCATCCCCTGGAAAACCTGGATCCGCGACCTGTGGGAGCAGTCATTGCTCAGCGGTGGTCAGGCTGGCGGCCTGGACTTGTTACACGAACAACCGGCCCGACAGCTGTGGCTTGAAATCATCGCGGCATCAAACGCCACTGGCCCACTCAGCGACGTCGAGGGCCTGGCAGAGATTGCCGCGCAGGCCTGGCAGTTGATGCATGACTGGGGTATCGAATTGGCCGACATCGAGGCCAACGCGCAGACCGCAGATCAGCGGGCATTTGTGGAGTGGGCCACAGCCTACCGCCAGCGTTGCACCCAGGCCGCCTGGGTCGAGGCGGCAGCGCTGCCGGAACTGCTGGAGCTGGATCTGAGCGACGGCAAGATTTCTGTTGATACGGCCGTGTGGTTCCACGGTTTCGATGCCTGGACGCCCGCGCAGCAGCGATTTCGGTCAGCGTTGGAACGGAGCGGTGTTGCGGTCACGATTCCTGAGGACGGCGAGCCGGCTGGCGTCGGTCGGCTCACGACATGCGCAGATCCTCAAGCGGAAATCGAGTCTGCCGCCAGATGGGCGCGGGCGCGTTTTGCAGCCAACCCGGATGCCGCGGTAGCGGTTATCGTGCCGGATCTGGCGGCGCACGCAGCGGAAATCCGGCGTGTTTTCCTCGACGTATTCGTACCGGATTGGCGCGCCAGCTCGGCCGACCAGTCGGCCCCTGTCAATTTATCCTACGGAACCAGTCTGGCCAGCATCGGTGTCGTGATGCAGGCGCTGCTGGCATTGGAGTTGACCCGATCACAACTGAACTACCAGGACATCGGCCAGCTGTTACGCAGCCCGTATCTGCGTGGCGCGGTTCGCGAAGCGGCCCAGCGTGCCGCACTGGATCTGGAGCTCCGCGAACTGGCTGATCCGGAGCTTGAGCTCGCTGCGGTGGGCGCACTCAGCCGTACGCGGGCACCAGAATTCGCTGCCGTGATTGATGCAGGACGCGCGGCCCGTGATCGTGCAAGGGCACAGTCGACGAAGGAATGGTGTCACTGGATCACCGCGTTTTTGCAAGCGATTGGTTGGCCCGGTGACGGCGGGCTGGGCAGCGCTGATTATCAGGCGGTCGATGCATGGCACGCGTTACTGAAGGATTTTGCCGCCTGCGAGCAAATTGCCGGCCAGATCGACTTTGGGCAAGCGATGGGAATGCTGGCGCGGATGGCTCGTCAACGCGTGTTTCAGCCAGAAGGCCAGCACCCGGCTGTGCAGGTGATGGGCCTGCTGGAGGCTTCGGGTCAGCGCTTCGATCACCTTTGGATCTCCGGGATGGCCGCCGAGGATTGGCCTAAGACCACCAGGCCAAACCCGTTCCTGCCGCTGAGCTTGCAGCGCCGGCACCAGCTTCCCGACAGTTCTCCGGAGCGTGTGCAGGCTTTTGCAACGGCAATTACGCGTCGCTGTCGCGCCAGTGCTGACGAGCTGGTGGTCAGTTGGCCGGAACAGCGGGATGACGCACTGCTAAGTCCCAGTCGCCTGTTTACGGACCTGCCGACCGTCGCGCAAAGTGAGCTTGAGCTGTGGTCGGCGCCTCTGTTCAACGCACGAATCCATGCAGCCGCCGAACTGGTTACGCTTCAGCCCGATCCGGTCCCGGCGGTACCGGCGACCGCTCGACCCAGTGGCGGTGCCGCGCTGTTGGGCCAGCAGTCCGTATGTCCGGCGCGCGCATTTCTCGAACGGCGCCTGGGCGCCAGAGAGATTCACATTCCCCGCTGTGGCATCGATCCGCGGGCGCGCGGAAAACTGGCGCACTGGGTGCTCCACGCATTCTTCGGCCAGGTATCAAGTCGCGACGAACTGGTTAACCTGGCACCGGACCGGCTGGATCGCATGTTGGATGAACTGTTGCAACAAGGCCTGGGGCAATGTTTCGGGCGGCGCCGCGGACTCACTGCAGAATTGCTGCCGCTTGAGGTGCTGCGGTTGAAGCCGATACTACTGGAGTTCCTTGAATTCGAGGCTCAGCGCGAAGAGTTTGCTGTGGTCGACCGGGAATTCGAGCAGGAAATCGAGTTCGGGGGGCTGGCTGTTCGATTGCGACTGGACCGCATGGATCGTCTCGGGAACGGGTCGCTGCTGGTAATCGATTACAAGACCGGTCAGGCCGATCTGAGCGGATGGTCGATCGAACGACCGCGGGAGCCGCAAATGCCCGCTTATGCGGTGGCCAGCAACGCCGGCGCGCTTGGCCTGGCGCGCCTGACAGTCAGGTATCACGGCTACATAGGCGTCGGACAACCCGACACCGGCATTGCCGGGATCGTTACGCCGGCCGAATTGACGAAGCGGGCCATCGATGACTGGTCGGCGCTCGTTGCCGGATGGCGGGATGGGCTGGTTACCCTGGCGGATGAGTTTATGGCTGGAGATATACGGGCGGATCGGTTCCACCTCGATCCGCTGCGAGGGCAGTTTTCGGTGCTAAGCCGGGTCAATGAAGTGGATCAGCCCGGCTGGGCTGAATGCCCATGACCAAACGCCCAGCCAGTCCGCCGCCGGACGAAGCGCAGCGTCGCGAGGCGCTCGACCCGCGGCACTCGTACATCGTTCAGGCCCCGGCCGGTTCCGGCAAAACGGAACTATTGATCCAGCGCTACCTGAGTCTGCTGGCTACCGTCGATGAGCCGGAGGAGATTCTTGCCGTCACCTTCACACGAAAAGCCGCGGCCGAAATGCGTGGTCGCATCATCAGAGCTATCGACGGTTCGGATGCGGACGATGCCTTACCGCGGTCCGTGGAGCTCGCACAGGCGGTGGCCACCCGCAACCGCAATCGTGGCTGGCAATTGGAACTGCATCCGGCGCGTATGCGCATCTCAACGATCGACGCAGTCAACGCCGGGCTGGCGGCCAGCTCGCCGCTTGCCGCGGGCACCGCCTGTTTGAGTGAGATCGCAGAGAACCCAATGGCGCTCTATCAGGAAACTGCCCGACGGGTGCTGGCGCATATCAGTGATCAGCAGTCTGTCGGCCCGAGCATCCGGCGCCTGCTGCTGCATCTTGATAATCGCGCCGAGCGCGTTGAGCGATTGTTGAGCGAGATGCTTGGTAAGCGCGATCAATGGCTGCCACTGACCGGCAGTGGCGACCCGTCTCCGGAAATACGCTCGGCGCTGGAGAGTTGCCTGGTGCAGCTGATCGAACGCGTATTGCAGGAGATTCTCATTGAATTGCCGGCCGAGTGGGGCGATGAGCTCGCCGAGCTGTTGCCGATTGCCGGGCGGGCATTGGCGGCGGAGCAGCCTGATGCTGAACTTTGTGCCTGGAAAGAACTTAGCAGCTTACCTACCGCCGAGCATGCATCGCTGGAGTTATGGCGGGCGTTGGCGGCCACATTCATTCGGCGGGATGGCCGCCAATGGGTTTGGCGCAAGCAACTCAACAAGGCGCAAGGTTTTTACCCCAGCGATCCGGAAGCAAAAACTCGCGCGCTGGCGATGCTGGAGCAGCTGCGCGAGCGGCCGGTTCTGCTGGCGTTGCTGGGAGAAGCGATGCTTCTGCCAAAGCCTGCTTACGATGATCAGCAGTGGGAAATCCTGCGGGATTTACTGGAGATTCTGCCGCTGGCAGCAGCGGAGTTGAAGCTGGTGTTTCGCGCCGCCGGCGCCACCGACTATGCAGAGGTGGCGAGTGAAGCTTTATCTGTGCTTGGCCAGTCCGGTTCTCCAACCGAACTGGCGCTGGCAATGGATCACCGCTTTCGACACATATTAATCGACGAATTCCAGGATACCTCCCGACAACAATTCGAATTGTTGGCCAGACTGACCGAGGGCTGGGAGCAGGGCGACGGGCGAACACTTTTTCTCGTCGGCGACCCCATGCAGTCCATCTATCGTTTCAGACAGGCCGAGGTCGGTTTGTACATGAAAGTTAAAACCGACGGCCTTGGCGCGATAAAACCAAAATTCATTCGTTTGTCGGCAAATTTTCGGTCCGACCCATTAATCGTGCAGTGGGTTAATCGAACTTTCGCCGGTGTGTTTCCTGCCCGGGATGATCTGATCAGCGGCGCAGTAGCTTTTATGCCGAGTGAGGCGGCGCTGGGTGGGCACCGTGACGTAAACATCGAGCTGATTCCAGACAATTCCGGTAGTCGGCTGTCAGAAGCGGCACAAGTCGTGAATCTTGTGCAGCAGACACTGCGCCGCTGGCCCGGGGAGAGCATTGGCATCCTGGTGCGCAGCCGGGGGCACGCACGCGAACTGGTACCGGCGTTGGCAAAGGCCGGGGTGCCGTTCTCAGGGGCCGAACTGGAATTTTTAGCTGACGCGCCGGTGGTCCAGGATCTGGTCGCACTGACGCGCGCATTGACCAATTATGCCGACCGGATCGCCTGGTTGGCTCTGCTGCGCGCCCCGTGGTGCGGCTTGACCCTGGAAGACTTGCATCAGCTGGCTTATCAGGATCACGACAGCGCAGTTTGGGAACTAATCTGCGACGACCGCTTGGTCAATGAACTGAGTGCCGATGGTCAACAGCGGATTGGTTGCTTTCGGGACGCGATTGCCGGGATCTTGCTACGAAGGGGCACATTGGCCTTACGCGATCTGGTCGAGGGGGCATGGCAGAGTTTGGGTGGACCCGCAACCTTTGACGACGCCGCGGATCAACAGCGGGCAAATCGTTTCCTGGAGTACCTGGACACGCTGGATCGCGGTGGCGACTGTCCGGACGCGGCGCGTTTGCCGGATGAAATCCCACGGCTCGATGCCCAACTCGGCGGAGTCGTGCCAGCGGTGCAGTTGATGACCATGCACGGTGCGAAAGGTCTGGAATTTAATACGGTTATTCTGCCCGGGCTCGGGCGGCGGACAAAAACCAGTGCCAAGGCAATTTTGTCATGGAAAGAAATTGTCACGGATCAGGCTGAGATGGGTTTATTGATTGCGCCAATTGAACGCACCGGCGCTGCAGCCGACCCGATTGGCGAATTGATCCGACGGCTGGATCACGAGCAGGATGACTGCGAGCAGGATCGCCTGCTGTATGTAGCCATGACCCGGGCGCGCCGCCGTTTGCACCTGATCGGACAGGTCCGTGCGGAGACAACGCCGGAGTCGGACTCCGTCTGGCGCACACCGGCTGCCGGGACGCTGCTGCGC
Source organism: Chromatiales bacterium (assembly GCA_030614035.1). GTDB lineage: Bacteria > Pseudomonadota > Gammaproteobacteria > Steroidobacterales > JAPUGB01. Next base: position 9,697 of record JAUWKW010000034.1, read on the forward strand.
AGATTGTGGGCAAGCGTGGCACCCGAATTTGAAGCGGGGACGCCGCTGCCCGCCACGGCGGCTGTTGTAGAAAGTGCTTGGTTGATACCACGAATCAGGCGGCTACCGTCGACCTGGAAGCACCCTGGCCCCCCTGATGCTTGCCTGCCGGCTGACTTCGACGCCATCGGGCACGCCTTCACAGTACACGCACGGTCGCCCATCGGCATCACGCTCGAGGGCGCGCACCTGCGCGACGGCCACCCGCGTGTTGCGGTGCACGCGCCGG
>JAUWKW010000200.1 GCA_030614035.1 Chromatiales bacterium
GGACGCGGGCTATTGGCGGCTGTATCGATAGACGGTCGTATTCACAAGCGTATCTCGTCAGTCGAAGGCGACGTCCGAGAACCTGCATGGTCGCCCTTCCCTTTAAATTAGTGTTTTGCTATAAGCAGTTATATCTGGCTATTAATGTTGTACTTAATGTGATTAAGGAGCTACCGGTCATGAGACATTTACGATATCTGATCCCGATGGTGTTTCTGGCGATTTCAACGGGTTGCGCCACCCAGTCGGCCACCGATACCGGAGATGATGCCGCCCCGCCGGATCGCGGCGCGGAGCCGCGCCCTGTCGATGAGGATCGAGCGCAGACAGGCATCCCGATGGACGAGGACCGGGGCTTGAACCTGGTCGATGACCGGACCGTATTTTTTGCCTTTGACTCTTCTGCGATCCGGGCTGCGGATCGGGAATTGGTCCGGATGCACGGCCGCAATCTTGCCGACAATCCGGATTTGAGCATGCGTCTCGAAGGCCATGCCGATGACCGCGGCACGCGCGCATACAATATCGGCCTCGGCGAGAGGCGGGCCCAGGCGGTTAAAGCCGCGCTAATGGTACAAGGTGCCGCCACCGGTCAGCTGACGACCGTCAGCTACGGTGAAGAGCGTCCCGCGATGCTTGGAAGCAACGAGACGGCCTGGGCGAAAAATCGCCGCGTGGAACTGACCTACGGCAATTAATCTCTAGCGGAACGGGTGTCTATCGAAATGTCCCTGCGACAAGGGTCGCGCAGCCTGGTGTGCACTGCGGTACTTGCATCTGGCTGCGCCTCCTTTACCACCGACGGAACGGTTCCGCTCGATCAACAAGTCAACGACATCAACGCCCGCCTGACCCGGGTCGAGCGCGTTGTCAATAACGACAGTCTGATGAACATCCTGGCGCGCCTGGATCAACTCCAGGCGGAATTGCAGTCGATCCGCAACGATGTGGAAACCTTGCAGCACGAAACGGAAATGGCTGGGCAGCGGCAACGCGAACTGTATCTTGATGTTGATGGTCGCTTGCAGGGTATCGAGAAAGCTGCGCTGGCCGCGGCTGCGGGTGCGGCAGCTGTCTACGCGGGAACCGCACTCGCCCCGGGGCAACTTCCGCTGCCGGGAGGGTCGGATCGCGAAAACTACGACGCAGCGTTCGAGTTACTCAAAGAAGGGCGCTACGAGGAGGCCGCTTCTGCGTTCGAACAGTTCATGGCAGTTTTTCCGGATAGTGTGTTGATGGACAATGCACAGTACTGGCTCGCGGAAACCTATTACGTGACTCAGGACTATGCTGCGGCGCTGCCGGCTTTTCAGAAAGTCATTTCCAACTATCCGGAATCCCGCAAGGTTCCCGATGCACTGCTGAAAATCGGTTACTCCAACTATGCAATGTCGAAGTGGACTGCCGCGCGTAAAGCGCTGACAGCAGTGGCCACGAACTATCCGGAGACAACCGCTGCGCGACTGGCCGGCCAGCGCCTGGATCAGATGAACGGCGAAGGCCACTAAGCGTTAACTCCACGCTGCGCTTGTTAGAATAAGCAACACTAACCGACATCATTTACTTAGCCCGTTCCCCTGAACGGAACAGCGGCAATGGCAAACCAGAATACGCAACGGGACGAACTACCCGGCAATCAACGTTTGCGGGTCACTGAGATTTTTTACTCATTGCAGGGTGAGTCACGCCCGGCCGGTTGTCCCACCGGGTTCGTGCGGCTGACAGGCTGCCCGCTACGTTGCCAGTACTGCGATACCGCATACGCATTCGAGGGTGGTGAATGGTGGGGAATCGATGCAATCGTTGATGAAATCTCCGGATACCAGACCCGAAAGGTTTGCGTCACCGGCGGCGAACCTCTGGCCCAGCCAAATTGCCATAAATTGCTCGAAGCGCTTTGCGATGCAGATTTTGACGTCTCTCTGGAGACCAGCGGTGCCATCGACATATCCTCAGTCGAGCCGCGCGTCACGGTGGTCATGGATATTAAGACGCCGGGATCCGGCGAGGTCGGGAGGAACCTGTGGAGCAATCTGGAATCTTTAAAATCGCAGGATCAGCTCAAGTTTGTCATTTGTGACCGCGCGGACTATGACTGGTCTCGTAGACAGCTCCTTGAAAGGGAACTATCGGATAAATGTGCCGTGCTGTTTTCCCCGAGCTACGGGCAAATGGATCCGACTGAATTGGCCGAATGGATACTTGCGGACCGGCTGCAGGTTCGATTGCAACTGCAGTTGCATAAGTATCTGTGGGGAGAGGCGCCCGGCCACTAGAAAACCATCATGGCGAAGTGCGTGATTTTATTGTCCGGTGGTATGGATTCGGCAACGGTGCTCGCACAGGTCCGTGATGCTGGTCACCAATGCTATGCCCTGAGCTTTGACTACGGGCAACGCCACAGCGCCGAACTGGCAGCCGCTCAGCAGCTGGCAGATACAGCAGGGGTTGCAGAACACCGCGTCATTCGTATCGACCTTGGCCAACTGGGTGGCTCCGCGTTGACCGATACTCAAATCTCGGTGCCCGATAGCGGCGGGGAGGGGATACCCGTCACCTACGTGCCCGCCCGGAATACGGTTTTCTTGTCCTATGGCCTGGCATGGGCTGAGGTGTTAGAGGCCGATGCGATATACGCTGGAATCAATGCCATCGATTATTCCGGCTACCCGGACTGCCGGCCGGAGTACGTTCAGGCGTTCCAGCAGATGGCGAATCTGGCAACCAAGCGCGCAGTCGAAGGTCATCCAGTTGAGATCTGCACGCCTTTGATTGGCATGTCTAAACAACAAATCATTGAGGCCGGGCTGCAGCTCGGGGTCGATTACTCGGCGACCGTGTCCTGCTATCGGGCCGATGCCAACGGGGCAGCCTGTGGTCACTGCGACGCCTGCCGGCTGCGTAAGGAAGGCTTTACGGCCGCAGGTGTCGCCGACCCGACCCGCTACCTCGTCGAATAGCGGCATCAAGGCCGGCCGTTGGACCGGTTGTGATTTGCGCGGCATCGGGTATTATCCGCGGCCGAAGCCGATGGCGGGTCGCCGGGAATGTGAAAAGGCGGTGGCGCTGTCGGCATCGGCGAAACCTCAATGTCGATGGGGGTATAGCTCAGCGGTAGAGCAGTGGCCTTTTAAGCCATTGGTCGTAGGTTCAATCCCTACTGCCCCCACCACCCCTTAGTTCCTTCGTTCTTCTGAATCGTGAACGCGCTAGCCATCACCCGGTCAGCCTTCTCGTCGCTGTTTAGGTCGATCGGCCGCGCTGCGGTACTATCCTGCAAAGATTCCGAAGAGAGTCGCTAAGGGGCAACACGATGATTGCGAACCCGCAAACTGAGAAGATTGGCCGGAACGGCCTCGTCAACCGAATCACGCGGTCCAAGCAATATATCTGGCTGCGGGACAATTTCGGCCTCGAGCTGGCGCCCGGAATCACCTGGCTGAACGTCAATACGAAGTTCTTTTGCGCGTTCGTCGGTGTGACGGTGCTCGCCGGCGCCAGCATCCTGCAGAACTACCTGCTGACCGAACATCTGGGAATCCCGCGCGGCGAGCAGGGCACGATAGCGGGCGATATATCGATGTGGACCGAGCTCACCGCGATCCTGCTGTTCGTGCCTTTCGGTGTGCTGACCGACCGGATCGGCAGGCGACCG
>JAUWKW010000175.1 GCA_030614035.1 Chromatiales bacterium
CGATTGGGCCAATGGTATGTCAGGCTCTTCGCCACTACGGCGTGACGGCGCCGATCGACGTGCACTTGATGGTTCGGCCGGTGGATCGCCTGGTCACGGATTTTGCCGAAGCGGGAGCCACCTACATCAGCTTTCACCCGGAAGCGAGCGATCACGTAGACCGCACGATCGAGTTGATTCGGGATGCAGGATGCAAGCCCGGTCTGGCATTGAATCCGGCGACTCCGCTAGCCTGGCTGGACGATTCGCTGGCGAAGCTCGACCTGCTGCTGATCATGTCGGTCAATCCCGGCTTTGGCGGACAAAGCTTCATCCCAAGGAGTATTGACCGATTGACCCGGACACGCGCAATGATTGATGCACTGGGCGAGGATATCCGCCTGGAAATCGACGGCGGGGTCAAAATCGACAATATCGGACAGATTGCGGCTGCCGGTGCGGATACCTTCGTTGCAGGATCTGCCATCTTCGGCAGCCCGGACTACAGCTCCACGATTGAGCGCATGCGCGCGGAAATAAGCTCCGCCGTGTCAGGAAAATAGCGCCCCCGGGGCGGTGAATCAGGGTTGAACGCTGACACGCGCGGGTGTCTCGGGCCGGGCGTTGTAGACGACAATCGTTTTGCCACTGGCTGAAACCAGCCCCTGTTCCTCCAGAACCTTCAGAACCCGCCCCGCCATTTCGCGGGAACAGCCGACCAGCCGGCTCAATTCCTGTCGGCTGACTTTGATTTGCATGCCTTCGGGGTGCGTCATGGCGTCCGGTTCGTTGCACAGATCCATGATGGCGTGGGCTACGCGACCAGTAACATCGACGAAAGCCAGGTCCCCGAGCTTTCGATTGGTGCGGTCCAGACGGGTTGCGAGCTGGGTGGCGAGTTCGAACACCAATCCGGGACTCTCACTCGCGATTTGTCGAAACCGGGGGTAAGTCATTTCGGCGATTTCGGACTCAACCCGGGTGCGCACCCAGGCGCTGCGGATCGGTTGCTCGTAGAACAGGCCCATCTCCCCAAAAAACTGGCCCTTGTTCAGATAGGCGAGCACCATTTCATTGCCGTCTTCGTCCTCAATCATCACTTCGACTGAGCCACTGATGATGTAGTAAAGACTGTCTGGCAGATCCCCCGCATGAATCATGACCACTTTCGGTGGCACAGTGCGCACTCGACAGTACGTCAGGAAACGATTAATTGCAGGAACGTCGCTGAGCGCCTTTCCAGAATTAGACATCTAGACAATCTCCCAATAACCCGGCATCTTTTTAATACTTTCAGGTGCCGAGAGCAAGCCGTCCGGAGGACCTTTCAGATCCCGTACGCGAGAGTGGTCATAATACGCGAGGTGAACCGCATCACGGATATCGCCGGTTCAGGCAATTCCTCGCCACCGCTGGCCATGGCATTGGTGCCGTGCTTGATCTCATCTTCCCGCATTTTTTCCAGAATCATTCGACTGCGCCGGTCGCTTTCCGGAAGTTTCTGCAGGTGGCTGTCCAGGTGTTCCGTGACCTGTTTTTCCGTCTCGGCCAGAAAACCGAGACTGGCGCGATCGCCGGCAAGGCCGGCAGCAACGCCGATCAAAAACGACCCGCTATACCACAGCGGAGTCAGATAACTAACGTGACTGCCGAGTTCCGTGACGCGGGTCTGGCACCAGGCCAGATGGGCGTGTTCCTCATCGGCGGCGCTCAGCAATTCCTGTCCCAATAACGAATTTCCGGCGACCAACGCCTGACCTCGATATAAGGCCTGGGCGGCAATTTCACCGGCGTGGTTGACCCGCATCAGCCGGGCCGATAAATCGCGTTCGGCGGTGCTGAGCTCGGCATCTGCCGGCGGCGCATCTCCGGCCGGGTTCGCTGCGCTGGTCCGCGCTTGCGTGCAACTGACCCGCACTGCCGTATCCAGTTCAGCGATGCATCGATCAAGGAAACTGAGGTGGCCGGCGAACATGTGCCTATTCTACTCCGCTGTCCGATGCCTGCGATTGGCTTTCCTGCGCGGGTGGCGCGGGTTGACTCGGAATATTGGCCGACGCTGGCACCGGCCGGTTCATTGCTGTGGCTCCTGGCACGGCAGTTTGATAAACCCCTGCCCGTTCAGTAGAATTGCCTGCTTTTCGGCGGCCCGCATCCGCTCTTTGGACGCAGTCCAGGGACCCAAGAATGAAAACGTTTTCCGCAAAACCCGAAGAAGTCAGACGCAGCTGGTACGTGGTCGATGCGTCTGGCAAGACGTTGGGCCGGCTTGCTTCGGAGCTGGCGAAACGCCTGCGCGGCAAACACAAGCCGGAATATACGCCGCATGTCGATACGGGCGATTATATTGTCGTGATTAACGCCGACAGAATTCGCGTTACCGGAAACAAACTTCAGGACAAGATCTATTATCATCATACCGGCTACATCGGTAACCTAAAATCGACCAAGCTCGGCACCCTGATGGCTACAGCCCCTGAACAGGTCCTGACGAAAGCGGTCAAGGGAATGCTGCCGAAAAACAGCTTGGGGCGAAGCATGCTGCGCAAGCTTCGGGTGTTTGCCGGACCCGAGCACAGTCACACAGCGCAGCAGCCGCAAGTGCTCGAGATTTGACCCCTTTTCACCCAGGCAGGCTATATGAGTACTGAACAATATTACGGAACAGGTCGCCGCAAAACGTCGACGGCGCGGGTGTATTTACGGCCGGGAGACGGATCCATCACCGTAAACTCCCGCCCCTTGGATCAGTTCTTTGGTCGCAAAACTGCGCGCATGATTGTTCGACAGCCCCTCGAGGTCGCTGACCTGGAGGGCAAGTTTGACGTGACTGTGCGTGTCCGTGGTGGTGGTACCACCGGGCAGGCAGGCGCCATTCGGCACGGGCTGACGCGCGCGCTGCTGGCCTACGATGAAGGGCTGAGACGGAAGCTACGCGACGCAGGCTTTGTTACCCGCGATGCGCGCGAGGTCGAGCGAAAGAAAGTCGGGCTACGTAAGGCTCGTCGCGCGACGCAATACTCCAAACGCTGATCGTTTGAGGTCCCCGGGTAGATTAGGGGTCACGGCCGGCTGACTTCTGGGGGATCGTCTAGCGGTAGGACTGCGGACTCTGACTCCGCCAACCCAGGTTCGAATCCTGGTCCCCCAGCCATATAAAAGAAAAGAGCCCGCCTTGTGCGGGCTCTTTTCTTTTAGGGCTTGCGGGACCTTATGGATGAGAACCTTCGTTCGACTCGGGTCGGGGGCCGCTCTCGCGCATCCATGCGCTTCGCGGCACTTGCACATCCCTGTGCATCGGCCGCTCTCGAATTACCGCTCTGAGCGCCGGACTTCCTTGCCATCCGCGACGATCATCACATCGGCGGGCCGATTGGCAAAAATTCCCACCGTCACCACCCCGGCCAGCTGGCTGAACCGGGACTCCATTTCGGGCGGGTTGGGGATGGTCAGGTTGTGGACATCGAGGATCTGATTGCCGTTGTCCGTGACGAATCCCTCACGCAGTATGGGTTGACCCCGGGCCCGGATGAATTGGCGAGCCACATAGGATCGCGCCATGGGTATGACTTCCACGGCAACCGGGAACGTGCCCAGAGACCCGACCAGTTTGGAATCGTCGATTATGCAGATAAATCGGCGCGAAGCCGCTGCCAGGACTTTTTCCCGCGTCAGGGCGCCGCCGCCGCCTTTGATCAATTGAAAATGCTTGTTGGCTTCGTCGGCTCCGTCTACATACAGATCAATATCGCCTGTATCTGCTAAGTCTGAAACTTCAAAACCTTGAGCTTCCAGCCGCGACTGCGTGTCCCATGAGCTGGCCACGACGGCGGCGATCTTGTTTTTCAGCGGCGCGAGGGCTTCGACAAACTGATGCACGGTGGTGCCCGAGCCGACACCAAGGGTGATACCGTCATCAATATAATCCAGCGCGGCAATCGCCGCCTGACGCTTTTTCTCAGTCTGGTCCATGTTCAGTCCGCGCCGATTATACCCCGCTCGAGCTTGCCAATATTGGCGCTACCCCCCAGAAATGAATGTGCCCGCACGCGGCGGGCACATCCTTGGTTCGCCGCCCCTATCGGACGGCTGCAGGATTCTTAACGTCTCCTGCGGCTAGCCTACTTTTTCTTCGACCGGCGCTTCGTCTTGCGCTTGGACTTACGCTTCGTCTTGCGCTTGGGATTTTTATTGGGATT
>JAUWKW010000007.1 GCA_030614035.1 Chromatiales bacterium
TGAGTTTTCCGTGCCGGGTCATTGTTAGGGCCTTTTTATTGGTTGAAATTTTGGGCTGAGCGATTGCGCAATCATACCATTGGGGCATCGGCTTACCTGATCGATCCCTGCAGCCGGCGCCAACCGGCCATCCGCCGTGGCTACTCCAGTCGCCCCGCCAGCCACGCAGCGACAGCCTCGATGAACTCCTCGGGGCATTCTTCCTGGGGCACGTGCCCGCAATTCGGCAACACCGCGAGCCGTGAATTCGGCAATTCAGTATCGAGGCGGGCGCTATCTGTGACCGGGACCAGGCCGTCATCGTCACCGCTGACAACCAGCACCGGTTGCTGGATCTCACCGATTTGAGGTGTGATATCGGGCTGCCATGTCGCGGCGGCAAGGAATTCCCACAATGCAAGGTCCCAGTTGTATACCCGGGTATTCATCGCCCGTAGCATCCGCGTCGATGAACCGATGCGATCGGGGTCGGCAAAGGTGCTGCGCAACAAAGCCTCGTTGGCGCCGACCGGGCGGGCGATTAGCGGACCAAGTCGTCGCACCTGCGGCAGCTTGGCCAGAAGCCTACTGAACCTGCGGGGCGGGTCGTAAATTGCTGCGCCTACCAAAATCAGTCCGTCAACGCGCTCGCGTTTCGCCAGGGCCGCCCTTACCGCGAGAGTACCGCCGGCCGAATTACCACCCAGTATCGCGCTGCGAATACGAAGCCGATCCATGAACAGGAAAAGCTGGTCAAGTGTGGCTTCCGGCGAGTACGGATTGACCCCCTGCCAGTCATTAGTTGTCAACCGCTCGCTCAAACCAAATGGAATCCTGTCATAGGCTACCGCGCCGCCATTTTCTGCGAAAACTGAAAGCACCTGATTCCAGGTAAATGAATTGAAGGTAAAGCCGTGCAGTAGCACGAAACGGGGCCGGCCGGCGCCCGTGCGCACATAATGAAAGTCAATGCCATTTGTGCCGTCGAAACCGACGGTGGTAAAACTGCTGTCAGCAGTGGCTAATTCTTTCGGCGAAACCAGGCGGTCGAGTTGGGAAATTGGCACCATAAATGGCACCACGAGCAGAAATACGAGCACTACGATCAGAAAAATTCCGAACTTCTTGAGCTTCCTTGCTCGCCTGAAATTAAGGAGTTTCCCGAACATAACGGATCCACTCGGTCGATGGGCTCCGCGAACCCACGCCTACAATATGTAATATGGCGTTAAGAAGCGTACAGCAAAACGCAAACGGTTGGATAGATCGGGCCCGCAAATTTGAAAGCCAATGAATACGCCCGGCGATGAGAACCCACGCAGAAGCGCGTCCGCCTTTACCATCCAATCATGGACCTTCGTGACAGTTCAACCCCATCGTCCCAGGACCCGTTCGGGACGATCGCAGACAGCACGGTTCCGCGCCGCGATCAAAAGAGCGTATAAATGAACGGGGCGACCGCGGAACCCTGGGCGACGACGATCAGAGCGCCGAGCAACAGCATGACCACGATGATCGGGGCCAGCCAGAATTTCTTGCGTTCACGCATGAAATCCCATAAATCCGTAAGGAATTCAATCATCAGAAAGGTCTCTCCAAATTCTCACGCGGCGCTTTTTTACTTTGCACGCGATAGCTTTCAGCATTTTCGTCGAACTTTCTTGTCATCCCATCTTTACCAAACATCCGCATGACCAAACCGGCTGGCATGAACACCAGATAAAACACCAATCCCAGTATTATCGGTGAAGTGATGCGGCTCATTACCAGACCGAACCGCATCCACAGCCGGTATAAAGGGCGCAGGGTCGTCGGTGCAATTAACCCCCACGCTGCGAGTACAGTGAAGAGGACCCACGGCCAGTTACCGGGCCAGTTCAGCAAGGCAATCGGTCGGTCCAGCAGCCACGGAATAATGAGCCCAAACATGACTGCGACCACGGAACCCGTCGTCAACGCAAACTCGCGCAGCCCCCTGCGATCGAGTTCAGGAATAACGTGTGGTAAGGCAGCCATCAATCTAACTCGAATTCTTCCTGCCAGGCTTCAATCTCGTCCCATGCGGGCTGGTTACGCTTGTCGAGCAAGAAATTCTCTATCACCAGGTAATCCATCTCTGTCCGCATGAAACACCGATACGCGTCCGCTGGTGTGCAAACGATCGGTTCGCCGCGGACATTAAATGATGTGTTAACCAGCATGCCACAACCGGTGCGGGCATCGAATTCGCGCAACAGCCGGTGAAATCTGGGATTGGTTTCCTCATGCACCGTTTGCACCCGTGCAGAATAGTCCACGTGCGTAATGGCCGGAAGCTCGGAACGCTTCAGGTTTAACCTTTCAATTCCGAACAGCTTCTGCTGCTCATCAGTCAGCGGGATGCGGTGTTCCTCCCGGACCGGTGCCACAATCAACATGTACGGGCTGGGTGAATCCTGCTCGAAATACTTGCCCACCTGGCTGTCCAAAACCGACGGCGCAAACGGACGAAACGATTCGCGATATTTGATCTTCAGATTCATTAACGACTGCATCTTGGCGCTGCGCGGATCACCCAGAATAGATCGCGCGCCTAGGGCCCTCGGTCCAAATTCCATGCGCCCTTGTGCCCACCCGATCACGTTTTCCTGTTCGAGTAATTCAGCCAATTTTGGAAATAGTTCCTCGTCCGCTATTTCGCTGTATTTTGCCCCGTGGGCATCGAGCTGCTCGCGGATCTGTTGCGGCGTAAAGCCGGGCCCCAGATAAGAACCGCGCATCGCATCCGTACCATTTACTTTGCGCGCTGAACCGATGTACTCGTGCCAGGCAATCGCAGCAGCTCCCAACGCACCGCCTGCGTCGCCAGCGGCCGGCTGGATCCAAATATCCTTGAACGGGCCTTCGCGAAGAATTCTGCCGTTGGCCACACAATTCAGGGCTACTCCACCCGCCAAACACAGATACTCAGTGCCGGTTTCCTTGTGCAGGGTATTGGACAGCCTGAGCACGACTTCTTCCGTCACCTTTTGGATTGAGGCAGCGATATCCATTTCACGTTGGCTCACTTCGCTCTCTGATTTTCGTGGCGGCCCGCCGAAGAGTTCGTCAAACTTCGCGTTCGTCATCGTCAGGCCTGTGCAGTAGTTGAAATACTGCATGTCCAGCTTGAACGTGCCATCCTCTTTAAGGTCAAGCAGTCGATCGAGGATAAGGCTCTTGTATTTCGGCTCACCGTACGGGGCCAAGCCCATCAGTTTGTATTCACCGGAGTTAACCTTAAAACCGGTATAGTAAGTAAACGCTGAATACAGTAGCCCGAGCGAATGCGGAAAATCGATCTCCCATAACGGCGTTAACTGATTATTCTCACCAAGCCACGCCGAAGTTGTTGCCCATTCACCAACACCGTCCAGGCACAATACGGCTGCTTTTTGAAACGGGCTGAAATAAAAAGCTGATGCTGCATGCGACTGGTGGTGTTCAGCGAACATCAACTGCGGGAGTTCAGATACCTTGCAATTTCCGAGCTCCGCCAGCTCACGTCTCAGTGTGGTTTTCAGATAGAGCTTTTCCTTAAGCCAGATTGGCATCGCTGCCAGGAAAGATTGGAGGCCTTTAGGTGCGTAACTCAAATATGTCTCGAGCAAGCGCTCGAATTTCACCAGAGGTTTGTCATAGAAAACAATATGCTTTAAACAAGTCAAATCCACATTGCCTTCGCGCAGACAATATTCGATTGCGTCACCTGGAAATCCGGCGTCGTGCTTTTTTCGGGTGAATCGCTCCTGCTGCGCCGCTGCGACGATCTCACCGTCACGCAGCAAAGCGGCAGCGCTGTCATGGTAGTAGGCGGATATGCCGAGAATATTGGTGTCGCTCAAGGTCTTCCTCTTTATAGTTACGTCCGTGTCGACGTTTTATAGGATAAGGCGATGTTTTTGAAGCGGTTATTGTAATACTTTTTAGGCGGCCCCGGTAATCTGGATTTGCGGCCTGGTCGCCCGAATGGGCACGTCCCCCAACAGATTGCCGCAACGGCGGCCTGTAACATGCAAAGCGGCCGATCGAATCGTCTTTATGTCTGATCGTCGCCGCAGAGCTGACGGAATTGACTGCGATTTCAATGGTTGAATAGCCAGCGCCAGGAAACTATGGGCGCTTTATCAAGACGCGGGCCGCAGCTCGTAGTCGGCCAGGTTTTCTGGAAAAAATCCGCCTCTGGCATAGATTTCCAGGTAGTGCAGTTGACCGTCTTTGAGTATTAGCGAACATCCAGCCCCGTCCGGCAACACAGGGCTTTCGATGAACGGGTGCTGAATTTTGGGTCGGCCCTCGATAGCGCTCGACTCCTCAGACGGTCGCAAATAGACAAAATAACCCGTTCGCACGTAATCCCGCCGTGCAACTTCAGCGCCGCGGAGCTGCCGGCTTAACTCCGGGCTTGGGGTTCTTTCCGCAATCCACTCAAGAATCTGTGCCTCGAGAGCGGTGAGCGGCGTTGATGAAGTTGATCCCATAGCGGTGCGTAGTATAAACGCAGGATGCTAAATTCGATTCGTGGCCGAAGATGCATACAAACCATTACTGCTCATCAATTTACCACGAGGATTCTGCAGCCTGGTTATTTCAATTTTGAAATCAGTAACCTGTGGAATCAAACGCCGATTGCTGTCTCTCGGGAAACCGGCCCGCCATCGGACTCCCAGAATGGCGGGAACCGCATGGCTATAGCGCAAGCCGCCATCGCAAAACCCGAAAACAACACGAATATACCCGCATTTCCGTAAATCGTGAAAAAGGTCAACGTGCTGATCAAAAACGGTGTGTGGGCGAACAGTACTTTTCCCGAATTGGTCGCCCGTATGTTGTGCGGGGGCGAAACATATATGTCCCACCAACCCAGCTGAATATTCAGACTGTATGCAGATAGCAATGCGTAAACGAGCAAGGCCGTAACCCACCGGGAAAAACCGAACTCCTCGACGATAGCGAAAACCGATAAATGGATCAGCCCCACACTGATTCCCCAGAGCAGCCCAAACATTATCGTTGGCAGAAAATAAAGCTTACGCCCATGCGTCAGCGTTCCGCGTGGCCACCAAAAACAATAACTCCATATGGCAACGGCAGAACAGAACAACATCAGCGCAATCCAGCCGGGTTCCTGGAGCTCGGCACGTGTCGCGAGCGGTGAATGCACAACCGTCGATAACACCCCGGTAGTCCAGCTGAAGATGTACGCGAAACAGAAATACAGCCCGCCGCGCATCCACGCGAGTCTAGGGCTGTGCATATTCGGTTGGTGTTTGCCGCGTTCGGCAAACATAACAACGGCTAGTAGCGCCATAACAATCAACGCGGCGAGAATGAAATAATCCTCCCAACTACCGGTGAAGGTCCGCAGCGTGTCGAAATAACGGGTCTTATCCACGAGTCTGTTCCCCTCCCGCTGAGTTTGTGCCTGCTATCGAATAGCCGTTATGAACGCTGATCCACCCTGGCGCATATGCCGGCTGGGAACGAACCAGCTGGCAGTTTAAATACCCGGCAAGCTCTGCAGCATCAGCGACAACGCAGCGACCGCGGACACCAGCAGCACGGCCGCACGAGTTCCTCCAGTATCAATTCGAGCGGTCAGGCGATGGGACAGCGCATAACCCAGCAAATATCCAGGCATCAGCAATAAGCCGGAAGCAACTTCGATGATGCCGAACTTCCCAAACACGAACAAACTGATGATGATCAAAAATGAAGCCCCGGCGTAAAGGACTGCCAACGTTGCCCGCACCTTGGGTCCGGACTGGTCCTGGTACAGCAGCGCCAATACGGGCGCACCGATGCCCGAACTCGTCCCCATCACGCCGGCAACGGCACCCGCAAGGCCGGCCGAGCCGCGCGTCAGCGGTATCCGGAAACCAGACGCCGTAATAGCGATCGCAATCAGCATGACCGTACCGAACATCATGCCAAGTCTGTCGAAGGAAACGCGTGATAGCAGGTAGCCGCCGGCGACCGCGCCCGGAATCAAGCCAAGAAAGATCAACGGCATGTGGGCGAACTGAATGTGCCGGCGTTCCCGATACCCCATGACCCCGGACAGGGACATGCTTCCCAGCACCACGGGCCCCGGTATTAGGCCGACGTCTATCCAGGCCAATAGCGGAACGATCAGGAAACCTGCGCCGACACCACTGATTGCCTGCACGACTGAACCCAGGGCGACCACTAGTGTCGCCGCAGCAAGTTCTTCAAAGCCCATGTATGCGGAATGTCCCCTGTAATCCCGACGGTTCTGCCGATCAGGTCATTGGTATGTTCATAGACCGGCAGAAACATAAAGCAGATAACGCCGGCGCATATTAGCTTCCGCCTGCATGCTGCTGCGCCTGGCGCATTATCGTTGGCCTTGACTGTGGCAGCAGGAACCGTTCAGAGATCGCTCGACTCACCGACTGCCGAACCTGCTCTAAATAGTTTTCGCTGTTTGGATATAGTGTCTTGAGCTTGTCTGCCTCAAATTCAATAAACGCCCCCGTTATAAAACACGACGTCGGTGCGTTATGCGCCAGGTAGGTACCACGCGGAACTTCAACCATTGGATGCAGAACACCGCCAAGCGCATTTCCATTGGCATCAACCTCGACAATACGCCGGTCGCGGTCATCGCGGCCGACTTGGATCACACGGCTCGCCGGCGGCATTGCGCCAGTTTGAATCCACTCCTCGAGCGCCCGCAATAGTGCAGACTGCACCGGACCGTTTCGAATCGGACTGAATCCCGACTCGCATGGTCCATGCAGGTCGGGAATCCCGAGATCGCGCAACAGAAATGGTCCACCGAATTCATCGTTATCGAGATCCAGGTGCGGCGCACCGGCTAATTCGTAGGTGCGTATCAGCGGATCGTCAGCTTCCGTTTGACGCACGGTGTCAGCATTTGCATACGGCAACATCTCGGACTGAGTCTGGAAACGAACGACCGGCACAGTCAACGGGACCGGTAGCAGGGTGCGAGGGTCTCCCGCGGGGTGGTTTGGACGCTTTAGATCGGGCGGATTAACCCGTTTCGAACCGAACGTGCCGCCACTGATGTAGTAACCGTCATACACAGGTTCTCCGCCGGGCATGCGCGCATTGTCGTGGAACGAATTTACGTAGGTCTTTTGATAGCCGGCGGACTGTGAAAATCCCACCATGACGATACGCTGAACCCCAAATCCGCTCAGGGGATTATTTTCAACTGTGTCGCTTTTCAGCAGCGCCCCGACCTGACTAAGAATATCCCAGACCTGGCCAATCAATGGGAAGTTAAGGCCCGCATAGCGGCTGTTGCTTCTCGGCGGAAGCGGCTTTCTATTCAAACTCGAGCCCCAGTCGTCGCGAAGAAACTCAGCAGCCACTGGTTTGCTGGTTACACCAACATACGCCGCGCCCGCATCGATTATCGATCGAAATGTAAATACCCACATTAGATCGACGTCGAAGCCAAACGTGGGGTTCAGCACCTCCAGATAAACGGTACCGTTGAAGTCTTTGCTCCTGCGTGGCCTGCGAACCAGAATTCGGGTCGTGTACGGATGATCAGCTTCAGTGACTTCGACCACGGGGCTGCGCGCTGCTTCGTCAACGTAGTCATAGATGTTGGCCTGTCCAGAGACGAGGTATTCCTGCTCGACGTAGTCGTCGGCCGACAAGTCCATGATCCAGGCACCGAAAGGAGTGGAACGTTGCTCGGGCGTCCCGTCGCTGACCGGCAGAAATTTCGTGACAGGCAGCCGGACCTGTGCCGTGGTCGGATTTCCAGTCAGGCAAGCGACCAGCGTGAAGCAGAAAAGGATAGCGACGCGACGGCCAGCCACTATCGTCATGGGTTATCCTGGTTGAGAATTAAGGTATACCTACAAAACGGGCCACGCCGGTTACTCCACCCATCGCGTCCCGATCCAGTATCAATGCCATGAATGATTCGTCCGGTATGCTCTCCCACTGGCACGCCAGTTCGAGTTGAGAGCCGGGTCTAAATCCAAACCGTGGGTAATAGGAGGAATGCCCAACGACGATGACAAAAGAACAACTTCGCCCTCGCAGCATGTCGAGGCCGGTATTCGTCAGCATCGTACCGACACCCTGACGTTGAAATTCCGGCAGCACGGCAAGTTCCCCCAACCCCATACCACGAACCTCGCCGCCTTGGCTTGCAATTGCCGCGGGACAAAACAATACATGGCCGACGAGGTTGTCATCATCGACAGCAACCAACGAAACAACCCCGGCGCCGGTTTGACGGATCTCATAAAAGACTTTGGCACCACCAGTGTCGGGAAAAGCCTCGCGATTAACCTGGCGAATCCCGGGCAGATCTTGCTCGTTTTGTTCCTGACGAATTTCAATCATTGGGTTATCGGATAACAGCGAAATTCATCTGATCTTTGTCCCCGTCGTAGCATGGACGTGTCTCCAAAAGCCGACGGCGTTACGGTGACTGCGGAGGAATCTCATTGTAAATGAATCGAACCAGTTTCTGGCTGGATTGCAGGCTATTCAACGGGAAGCAGAGGGCGCGGCCATAGGCCGGAGCTTTCCGGGCCGGGTCGATAATCAGCCGAGCGGTGGGGTGGAGTTAGGGGATTATGAGATCAGGGGTGCTGTGGACGTATTACTCGGTCATGGCGACTGAGCGGGAACGTTTCCCCGATGCCACGTCGAATATTTTTCGCGTACTGCCCGCATCTTGCCATTCGCGCACCAGCTTAACGAGCGAATCAGAATCGATCGGCCGTGAGATCAGGAAACCCTGCACCTTGTCGCAGTTGATCGATGCTACAAAATCCCAGATCTCCTGGGTCTCTACCCCCTCACAGCAGGCACTCATGCCCAGGTTATGTGCGAGCGTAACCATCGTTTCGACCATGGTTCTGGCCTCGTTGCTCTCGGCCACTTCAAGCACGAACGAAGCGTCAATTTTCAATTCGCTGAACGGCATATAAAATAATTGCCTCAGGGAAGAATAACCCGTACCGAAGTCGTCGATGGCTAACTCGATACCTTTGAGCCGCAGGCGAGTCAGGACATCCATACTGGTTTGTCGGTCGCCCATCGCAGCCGATTCGGTAATTTCCAGTATCAGTTTTGAGCCCTCAACATCGTGTTGTGCCAGCACCTTCGAAACCTGGTCAGGAAATTCCAAATCCTCCAAAAGCTGCGCCGCGACATTGACCGCGACATTGAGGTCAAGGCCAAGGTCGTGCCATCGCCGCAGTTGCTCTACGGTTTCGTTGAGCACAAAGCCAGTCAGCGGTTTGATCAGACCGGTGTCCTCCGCCATCGGGATAAACTCATCCGGCATCAGAATACCGAGTTCGGGATGATCCCAGCGCACCAGGGCTTCGCTACCTTCTACGGACCAACCACCGTTATCGTGGACCGCAACTTTTGGCAGGAACAGCACCAGCAACTGTTCTTTTGCTATTGCTTGCTCCAGGTCCGCCGGCGTGAACTTTCGTTGTGCAAGCTTGGCATCTCCGAGTTTGCCACGCAGTTCCTGCAGCTGCACCGGCTTTTGCATCGCCCCTAGCATGTTCAAGCCCCGGTTTGCACCCAGTCGTTCTGCTGAACCGAGCACGCGGCTATCCGCGCCGCTGACGACCAGAATCCCGGCGCGACATTTATCATCCGCAAGACGCCGCAAAACTTCTACACCATCTGCTTGTGGCATGTGCAGATCAAGGATAACAACGGTGGGATTGAAATCCCGGTTCAGACTGATGAACTCGTCGGCTTCGCCCGTAGTGCGAACTTCAAAGCCTAGTTGTTCAGCGACCGAACTAAACAAATTGCAGATCTCGGCTTCGTCATCGATGACAAGTAGGCGGTTCGCATTTTTTTTCATGCAGTTATTCTCGGTCCAGGATCTCGCGAATCTTGCTGGCCAAAACTTCCTTTCTATAGGGCTTGGTCAATAACTCGGCTCCGCGACTCAGCATGGCTTTATCGAAAATCGCCGTATCCGCGTAACCCGACGTATAAAGCGTCTTCATCCCTGGATACCGTTGCAGCGCCTGCCGTACCAGTTCTACCCCGTTCATGCCGCCTGGCATGACCACGTCTGTGAACAATAAGTCGATGTTGTTTTGCTGGTCCAAAATAGCCAGCGCCGCTGGACCGTGCGCGGCCTCCAGCACCGTATAACCGAGTGCTCTCAGCAATGTCGATGCGATTTCTCTTACCGCAGGCTCGTCCTCGACGAGCAGTATGGTCTCCTGGCCGGTGGGAACCAGTCTTGCGCTTCCCGTCGTAGTCGTCGCAGTATCAACTTCATCGTCCGACAAGCGCGGCAGGTAGATTTTGATACTGGTTCCATATCCCTCTTCGCTGTAGACCTGAATATGGCCGTGCGATTGCTTTACAAATCCGTACACCATGCTTAAGCCGAGGCCACTGCCTTTAGTGCGCTCCTTGGTGCTGAAAAATGGATCGAATACATGCTGCAGAGCTTCCTTCGGTATGCCGGTTCCGTTGTCGCCGACCCGCAACATCACGTATTCACCCGGAACTACTTCCGTTTGATTGATTGCATAGGTTTCATCGATAACTGCATTGCTGGTCTCGACAACCAGTGTCCCACCTGACGGCATCGCGTCCCGCGAGTTAATGGCCAGATTAATAATGGAGTTCTCCAGCTGGCTCGGGTCCACCCGGGTTAGCCAAGGTTCTTCCTCGAGTTTCACCCTGACGTCGATATCGTCCCCGAGGGTACGGTGAAGTAATGGTTCCAGACCACTAACGAGTTTGTTGATATTGAGGACTTTGGGTGCGAGCAATTGCTGGCGCGAAAAGGCAAGCAACCGCTTGGTCAGAGCCGCGCCCCGCATTGCCGCATCCAATGCCGCGTCGATCGGTTGCTTGACCGCTGCATCCTGGTCCGCGATTTCTTCGACCAGCTGCAGGTTGCCAACAATCACGGTTAGCAGATTATTGAAATCGTGTGCGACGCCGCCCGTCAGCTGCCCCACAGCTTCCATTTTCTGGGCCTGCTGAAGTTGCGCCTCAACCTTTTTACGTTCCGTCATGTCGCGAATCGCGTAGGCGACGAGCTTTTCCTCACCGGCATCCAGTGGGCTCAAACTAATCTCAACCGGGAACTCGGTGCCGTCTTGACGCAAACCCAGGAGCTCGGTGCTGATGCCGATTTCCTGCATTTCGGGGCGCCGGAAATAGCCTTCGCGTTGCTTCTGGACTTTTTTGCGGCGCCGCTTGGGAACTAGAACATCAGCCGGCTGACCGATCAGTGTGGTTTTGTCGTATCCGAAAAGGCGTTCGGCCTGAGCATTCGCCAGCACGATATTGCCCTCTGCGTTGACGGTAATTACCGCGTCGGGGGCGCCCTCCAGAAAACTGCCAATTCGTCCCTCGGCGAGTTTCAGATCGGTAATATCGATAGCGCAACCAATGATTTCCAGAGGCTGATCATTACCATCCCGGACCAATCTACGGTGGTCGCGCAGCCAACGGTATCGGCCATCCTTGTGCAGGAAGCGAAACTCGTGAACTTGTTCCCCCTTCTGCAGCAGTTGATTCCGATCCTGGGCGATTATCTCCCGATCCTCGGGATGAATCCGGCCGGACCAAAATTCTGCGTTGCCCACGAATTCCTCGGGCTCAAAGCCGACGAGTGACTCTACGTTGTCGTTAACGTAAGTAACATTAAAGTCGTCGCCCAAGACTCCACTGTAGCCGTCACCCGGTGAAACGGAATAGATCATGGCCGGCATGGGCGACAGCAACAAATTGTCCCGCGTCGCTGCCCGATGCTCGTCAGCCAGGTGCGGATTCTTTGCCAGCATTTTGTGAATCGTCGGCATCCATTGATACAGACCAAACAGAATTAGGGCGTAACCGCTCAGATATGCGGCGAACCGCGTGGTATTGATTATTGTCTCGCTGTCGATTCCACCTGGAATGAGCAGGTTCAATCCAAGGCTGTCGGCCAGATGCATCAAGCTTGCGAGAAACAGAAGGCCCAAACCGGTGAGAAGAAATTGCCAACCATTACTGATTTGTCTGACCCGTTCGCGGCCAGCAACCCACAGCATGCCTACAACGGCAAGCGGGGCTGCAGTGGTCAGGCCATGCAAAAAATTGGTCACAAAAAAGCCCCCAGGCATTACTGACAGCGCCGCGCATCAAGCGATGCTCGCGCTAGCCTATTTCCGAAATAACCAACGTAGCCGGATCAACAAATTGGTCCGTCCAGGCCACCACCTTTGGAGGCCTACGGGTTCTCATAGGAGGGGTTTTTTAGCCCGAGCAGACAAGCTGGGCGCGGAACGGCGTCACAGTTTACATAGGAGTAGCGATAGCCATTTTCGTTTTTGCGAGCCGCTTCGAACTTCTTGATTTCTATACGTATATATGTCCGGACAACCCCGGCTTCGGAGCAGAAAAAACAGGCCGGCGGAATCGAGGTCGAATGGTCGACGCCGCGGTCGCGATTAGCGCGCCGAACTGGTTTAAAGGAACACTAGCCAGATTCGAGCCGCTATCACTCGTTGGTATTCAATCCGGCGGAATTCGCGCTCGGCGTTCGGGTTCA
Organism: Chromatiales bacterium; assembly: GCA_030614035.1. Lineage (GTDB taxonomy): Bacteria > Pseudomonadota > Gammaproteobacteria > Steroidobacterales > JAPUGB01. The sequence goes on from JAUWKW010000007.1 coordinate 12,554, forward strand.
CGCGTTGGGCAAATCTGCTGTGGTCAGGACTCCGCTTTTTCTAGTCCCGGTCTGCTAACCATGCATCGGCAAGGGCACGTGCCTCGATCACTTGATCTTCGGTCATGTAGTTCGCATTGACGACGCTGAGAAAAGGTTCGTCGTCAGGGCGCAGCACTTCAAGGATGTAATACCACTTCTGTGCTTCGACGCGGTCGATCGGCATTCCCTGGCCGAGTTGGTGAAACAAACCCAGATGCCTGATGCCCGAAGTCAATCCCCGCTCAGCTGCTTCGCGCGCCCACTTCTCGGCTTCAACGTAATTCCGCGCAACACCGGTGCCCGACGTGTATGCCACGCTGACGTAATAGAAACCGCGGGCATTGCCCTGATTAGCCTGACGCAGAAACTCGGCGAACATCTGTTCTTCGGTTTGCAGTTCGGTTTCCTTTGATTGCATGGAATCCAGAAAGACCACGTCGGCGTTCGGGCCATCTAATGCAGCTGCCTTGGCGGCCCACTCGGCGGCTTTTTCATCGTCCTGCGGCAGGCCCAGCCCTCGCTTGTAACCCAGCGCGACGAATTTTATGGCATGCGGGTGGCCATTCTCAGCCGCGAAAAGATACAGTTCCATGCCCCTTTCGTAATCAAGCGGGACTCCACGCCCGCTCATATACATCGACCCTAAACCTTTAGCGATGTCGATGTATCCATTATCCAGCGCACGTTGCCACCAATAGGCAGACCGGGTGTTATTCAAAGCAACACCCATGCCGTGTTCATGCATGCCCCCTAAAATCAGCTGCGCCTGGGCATTGTCGTTTTCGGCGGCCACCACGATATCGGTCAGGTCGTCGGCCACAGTGGCAGTGGCAAACAGAACGGAAACGATCGACAGCAAGATAATCAAAGGACGCATTGTAGATTCCTCCCTTTCCATTCGGCCCGCTCCGGTGTGTATTGCTCTCGATTCAGGGCCGGAAACTCGATGAGTATAGCTATAGAAGGGATTGACTCGGACATCATTGCTGAAACCTGGCGGTCCCATCAGGGTGGGGTGAGGTAGCGCCGGTCGGGGAAAGTGGCGCGCCCGAAGGGATTCGAACCCCTGGCCTTTCGCTCCGGAGGCGAACGCTCTATCCAGCTGAGCTACGGGCGCGTTGTGTTTCTTGAGCCAAATCATACCCCCCGATGTACACCGGTCCAATTCGCCGCAGTCTCCGCTGCCCGCTTGCCATGCGTGGATGCGGCCGCCATGCTATTCGGGTGAGTTATGAGGGCAATAATGGCGACGTCTTTCTCCAGGTATTTACCGGTGCACCCGTGCGCGAGCTGGCTGCCGGTGAGACACTTTTCCAAGCGGGTGAACGGGCGGAGCAGGTGTTCAATATTGTCAGCGGCACACTGATGGTTGGTCGCATCGGTAAGGATGGTCGACGGCAGGTGATGAGCTTTTTGTTCAAGAACAATTTTGTCGGTCTAACATCAGCGGACCACTATTTTTTTTCGGTAGAGGCAGTTACGCAGGCTCAGGTCAGCTACCGGTCGCGTCAGACATTGGAAACTCATTTGCGGGCAAACTCCGCTGCCGAGCGAACTTTCCGCGACATGGTGCTCCGCGTGCTGGAGAATTCGCTGGATCTCGTTTATAGCCTCGGTCAGCGAACCGCGATCGAGCGGCTAGCCGTATTTCTGCTGTATCTGCGTCACCGACACCGGATCAGCGCCGGCATCACCGATGATCGCGACCGATCGCTCGACACTATCGATCTGCCGATGTCGCGCCAGGATATTGCCGATTTCCTTGGCCTGAAAAAGGAAACCGTCAGCCGCAGCTTCACTGAACTCAACAACCGTGGCCTGATCGGCCGCCCAGGCAGCCGTCATGCGGTCATCGAGCGGCTTGTTGAGCTGCGCGAGCTGGCCGGGGTCACGGATTTCGCATCCCCTCTCCGAGGGGTGGTTCCCCACACATCATAAAGCGCGCGTCTAAGCACCCACGCATCGAAACGACGTGTCTTTATACCGGCTAGCTTAGCCCTTATACTTTCGCCCCGTTTCCCCGATCGCAGCGGCCCAGATCGATCAAAAAAGGAGTCGAAAAAATTGGGTGACCCTGATCAGAACTCTGTAAATTGGTCCACGCTTATTACGGTTGCTGCGATTTCTATCGCCGCGGCTTTGGTCGTGCTGCGCGGCGTTGTTGGTGAACTCAACCGGAGCGGCTCCAACCGCGACGATCCGGAATTCCAGGCTGCCGGGCTTGAAAACATTAGACCGTACGGCTGGGTTGCAATAACCGG
>JAUWKW010000062.1 GCA_030614035.1 Chromatiales bacterium
TCGAGTATTTTGCCATCGACCTGATCATGGAAGACGGGGCCTGTCGGGGTGTCGTGGCCCTGGACATGGCTACCGGGAAGCTTCACCGATTCCGTGCCCATAAGGTCATTCTGGCGACCGGCGGTTACGGACGCGCCTATTTTTCTTGCACGTCGGCGCATACCTGTACCGGTGACGGCAACGCGATGGTACTTCGGGCCGGTTTGCCCCTGCAGGATATGGAATTCGTGCAATTTCACCCGACCGGAATATACGGGGCCGGAATGCTGATCACCGAGGGCGCCCGGGGTGAAGGAGGCTACCTGACGAACTCCCAGGGTGAACGTTTCATGGAGCGCTACGCTCCAAATGCCAAGGACCTTGCGTCTCGTGACGTAGTAAGCCGCTCAATGACGCTCGAGATTCGTGAGGGCAGGGGTGTTGGTGACAACAAGGATCATATTTTCCTGCACCTGGAACATCTGGGACCGGACGTCATTGAGGAACGACTCCCGGGAATTTCCGAGACTGCCAGGATATTCGCCGGTGTCGATGTCACTCGGGATCCAATTCCCGTGTTGCCTACTGTCCACTACAACATGGGTGGCGTGCCAACCAACTATCACGGTGACGTGCTAACCCGAGTCGACGATGATCCAAATGCTCTGGTGCCGGGGTTGATGGCCGTCGGTGAAGCCGCCTGCGTATCGGTGCATGGCGCCAATCGCCTGGGCTCGAACTCGCTGCTTGATCTGGTGATATTCGGTCGTGCCGCTGCGCGTCGCTGCGTCGATACGATATCGAAGTCCGGCCAACATCGCCCGTTACCCGCCGATGCCGGCAGTGAAGCAATCGTGCGATTGGATCGTTTGCGCAACGCTAGCGGCAGTCGGCCGACAGCGGATTTGCGGCTCGAAATGCAACACATCATGCAAAACCATGCCGCGGTATTTCGGACCGGCGAGATTCTGCAGGAAGGCCTGGAGATGCTGTCGGCCTGCTACGATTCGTTCTCGGACGTCAATGTGTCGGACCGATCGTTGATCTGGAACACCGATCTAATAGAGACCCTTGAGTTGGAGAATTTACTGGCACAGGCGATGGCAACGATTGCCGGCGCTTTAAACCGTGAGGAGAGCCGGGGCGCGCAGGCTCGCGAAGATTACCCTGAACGCGATGACGTGAACTGGATGAAGCATACTCTTGCCTGGGTCGATGGTGCCGGCAAGGTGGCGCTGGACTACCGGCCGGTGCATCAGGAGACGCTTACCGATGAGGTTGAACCGGTACCGCCGATGGTTCGAGTCTATTAATTGCCGCAAGGTTCTGAGAGGACAAAAATGGCCCAGTTCATTCTTCCACCTAACTCTCGAGTCAAAAAGGGCAAAACCTTCGAGGCGGGAAACGGGTCGGACAATATTCGCAGCTTTGTCGTATATCGCTACGATCCTGACGGCGATGAAAACCCTCGGCTCGATACCTACGAACTGGACATGAATGACTGCGGTCCCATGGTGCTTGACGCGCTGATCAAGATCAAAAACGAGATCGATCCAACTCTTACCTTCAGGCGCTCCTGTCGGGAGGGTATTTGCGGTTCCTGCGCGATGAATATCGCCGGCATCAATACGCTTGCCTGCACATATGCTAATGAAGACATAAAGGGCGATGTAAAAGTGTATCCGTTGCCGCATATGCCCATTGTCAAAGACCTGGTTCCGGACCTCACCAATTTCTACACTCAGTACGCATCAATCAAACCGTGGCTGCAGACCCGAACTCCGGCACCGCCGGATCGTGAGCGGCTTCAAAGCAAGGAAGATCAGGAAAAGATCGACTTACCGTCGGCGTGCATCCTCTGCGCATGCTGTTCCACCAGTTGCCCGAGCTACTGGTGGAACAGCGATAAGTTTCTGGGCCCAGCGGTGCTGTTGGCTGCGTTCCGATGGCTGGTTGATACCCGGGATGAAGCGACTGATGAAAGGCTGGATGGTCTGGAGGATTCCTTCAAACTGTACAGATGTCATACGATCATGAATTGCACGAATGCCTGTCCAAAGGACCTCAACCCGGCCAAAGCAATCGCGGAGACGAAAAAGATGATGATTGCCCGTCGTCATTAGGCGGCCTGCAAAAACCGCCAGCATCAGGCCTTGCCAATGACAGCTATTGAAAGCAACTTCGATTCGTCCAACGCCGAATTATCGCGTCTGAAGTGGCGCTGTCGTCGCGGCATGCGCGAACTCGATGTATTGCTGGAGCGTTTCCTCGAGCGCCAGTATTCCGTGGCAAGTTCGGAAATTCAGTTGGCGTTTGCGCGGCTACTTTCCCTGCCGGACCCGGAGATATTCGCGTTGATCCTGGGTCGCCAGATCACCGAAAATCCCGAGCTGCGTGATGTCATCCAACGGCTTCGTCACTCCTTTTGAGATTCGCCCGGCGCGGCTGTTTGTGCTGAGCTTTCTGAGTCTGCAAGGGGGTGCTGCGGCACTGGCGAGCCAGCTGACCCCGATTCCGATCGTCCTGCGGCTGCCGCTTTGCGTGGCGGTGCTGTTCCTGTCCATGCAGGCGATCCGGCGGCATTCGTGGCAGCACCGCCACCGCTTCATCGTGTCTGACACCGGCAAGTGGAGCATGGCCGACGCAGATGGCAAAGAGTATCGCCTGGAGCTCCTCAGACGCCGCAGTTTCTGGTTTGCCTGGCTGGTGGGGTTAACGCTGAGGCGTGAGCGCAGCGTCATCCGTGTGTGGGTTACGCCCCGTTCGGCAGGTCCGGACAACTGGCGCCTGCTTCAGACCCGACTGCGTTTCCCATAGCCGCTGCCAACTGCTGGGGCAGGTTGGGCCTTAGCGGGCAAAACCTGCGGCCGGGCCGGTTGGCGTACAATACTTGCTGGCTGCGGTGCAACAGCCTGGAGAATGTGATTGAACGCACAAAAATGGTGTTTCCGTCGAACTTTCCATGACAGGACGAGTCTATCCCGTTGCCATGGCAGGATCAGTTTACCCGCTCGCGACTTCCCCCCGAGGCTTGAAACCCAAAAGGACTCCAATGGGCAATAGGACTAGCGATCAGCTGCTGGTTGAGCGTGTCAAGGCCGGCGAAAAAAGCGCCTACGACCTGCTCGTACTCAAGTATCAGCACAAGATCGTTAAGCTGATTATGCGGTATGTGCGTGATCCGTCCGAAGCGTTGGATGTATCCCAGGAAGCGTTTTTGAAAGCTTACCGGGCGCTGCCAAAATTTCGAGGCGACAGCGCCTTTTACACCTGGCTGTACAGGATTGCGATCAATACGGCAAAGAATCACATGGTAGCGGCCCGCCGGAGACCATTAGAGTATGCGTCCGATATTCACGACCCTGAGAAATTCGAATGGCATGCCAATTTGCAGGACACAGATTCTCCGGAAGGCGAGGCCTTAAGTGATGAACTTCGCCGTACAGTTGAAGATACGATCGGGTCTCTTCCTGATGACTTAAGGACGGCTATCATGTTGCGTGAACTGGATGGCCTGAGTTATGAGGAAATTTCCCAAGCAATGGATTGCCCCGTTGGGACCGTGCGATCGCGAATTTTTCGGGCGAGAGAGGCAATCGATAAAAAGATCAGGCCCCTGGTGGACGAAACGTAGTGCTCACGCATAAGAGTTATGGAATGACACAGACTATCGAAGAACAGATTTCAGCATTTTACGACGGCGAGTTGCCCGACGCAGAGTTGGAACTCCTGTTGCGCCGTTTGGAGCGCACGGATGCGCATTGCGCAACTTTAGCGAGATATTCTCTGATCGGCGAGTTGGTTCGCGGTGAGATAATCGACCAGCGTTTAACCAGCCTGCGCAGCAATGTCATGGAAGCGGTGGCAGAAAATGTTGAGACCCAGGGCCAGTTCGTCAGCCGCAAGCTTAGGCGGATAGGTGCCCGCGTTGTGCCCAGCATTGCCGGCGGTGGAATTGCCGCAACGGTAGCGATCCTCGCTTTGCTGAGCTTCAACTCATTCAATTCGGGGAAGCAATCTGCGCCGATCGCTGAGACAACAGTGGCAAACAACGTCGAGCGCGGCACAGTTTTCGCCGATCAGGAAGATTTCAGTTATACAGTGCCCACCCCCACCGCGCGAAAAGCTGCTATTGCCCCTGCACGGCTGACCAGCTATCTGGTGTCGCACGGCGAGTACGCGCGCACGTTTCCCTGGACCGTAATGGACTCGCGGATCGTGGCTCAGCAGGCGGATGCGGAAGATTAGTGCGCAACTGATAGCTGGTCGGATCAGCGTCAAGCTGCTACCACGCCAAGTCTACGGTTACCCGGTTCTCTTTGTCGTTGCCGCTGTCGTTTTGTCGATGGTGCCATTGCTCGTAAATGCCAGTGATGGCCCGCGCGATTGGCTAAAACGTATGGACCACGCGGTCGAATACCTGAATTACGAAGGGACGCTGGTCCACATGCACGCTGGTCGGTCCGACACCTATCAGATTTATCATCGCGTCGAGGATGGAGTGGTTACGGAGCGACTGGTAGCGCTGGACGGTGCTGGCAGGGAGATCATCCGCGATCAGGACGAAGTGACCTGTATTTTTCCGGATCAGCAGTCGGTGGTCGTCGAAAAGCGCAGGGAGCGAGACAGTGGCCAGAGTCCTCTACAAGCAAGTTTGCCGGCTTATTCACAATCAGGCGAGCGCTATTATCAATTCTCGATGGTTCGGTCCGAGCGGGTTGCTGGCCGCGATGCGCGCCTGATAGCAATTCGCCCAAAGGACAATTACCGGTACGGCTATAGATTGTGGTTGGACGAGGCTACCGCAATGCCTCTGAAGTCCCAGTTACGCAGTGAGGAAACCGGCAATTACGTCGAGGAAATTTTGTTCGCTAATATCAGCCTGCCAGAACGCGTTTCAGCTGATCGTGTCCGGTCATCTCTGGTAACGGACAAATTCTCCTGGCTCCGCGCCGAAAATGCGGCACCATCAGCACGGCAAGAATCTGTTGACGCGCATTGGCGCGCCATGGAGCTGCCACCCGGGTTTATGCTCGCTGCAGCCAAAGTGGAACTCCTGACGGATGCAGCATCACCACGGCACCACATCGTCTATACGGACGGCCTGGCTACTGTATCTGTGTTTATTGACGTCACCGTAGCGGCGTCTGAGCAGGCAGAGGGCGTGTCCAAGATCGGAACGGCCAATGCATATTCCACCATGCATGATGGGTGGCTGGTTACCGCCGTCGGCCAGGTGCCGCTCCGAACCGTTCAAATGATCTCCCTGTCGGTGCGGTCAGTTCCGGGCGAATCCAGCGACTGAGATCTGCCGTTTTCAGGCATTTAGATTTCCGCGACCGCCGCGCTCCGGTACAATCCCGGCGATTGTCTAGTGTCGCGAGCTTGAACTTATGATTATCCGGCGGGGCCGAATTACGGCTAATGATGGCGAGCTGATTGGAATAAGGGCCGAACTTCCCGCGACCTGTGCGGCCTGCAGCGACGGACGGGGCTGTGGTGCTCTGGCCCTGGCGAGTCTGTTCGGCAGGCCGGCCAGGACGATCGTCGAGGTTCCGCGCCCACCTGGTCAGGAATGCCGTATCGGCGACGAGGTGTGTGTTTCCATATCGGAGGCGACTGTGCTCAGACTCTCGGTTCTGGCGTACCTGCTGCCGGTGGTGAGCCTCATTCTTGGTGCGTGGCTTGGTGACCGGATTGCGCCGCCGGCCGGGGCAGATCTTTGGAGCGCTGCCGGTGCAGTGTTGGGTCTGGCGGCTGCGGTCACGATTCTACGGCTATCTGAATATATCGGCCGTCAGGATAGCGACACCTGCCAGGTGAGTGTGATCGGGCAGCGTGGCCGGGCCGACGACCGTCATCCCTGACAGCGTGGCGGATGCCGTGCACGAATTCGTCGTTTACAGTCGCCGCGGCTGTCACCTCTGCGAAATCATGCTGGAGGAGCTGGAGCCGTTGTGCCGTGGGCGCGCTCGTGTACAGGTGCGTGATATTGATACCCGGGAGGAATGGAAAGAAAGTTTCGGTGAAATGGTGCCGGTTTTGTATTCGGGTGAGGAGGAGATCTGTCGTTTTCACCTTGAGCGTCAAGCCGTACTGAACGCGCTGTCCAGCGCAGCGACGAGGTCTTCATAGTGGTTGCGATGAATTGCTTGCACCGGAACGTTTCGTGACCAATAGTATCGGTGCTCGGAGGAGCAGTTAATGGGAATTGATTTTTCCTTGGTTTTAGTCATTGCGACGGCGGTTACAGGCGTGATCTGGGCCGGCTACGTGCTATGGGAAGCGAGAATCAATCCCGCTGAAGAAACGGTGGACGGCAACGATGAACAAATTCGGCGCCCTGCGCCCACTGTCGTAGAGTATGCCCGCTCGTTTTTCCCTGTGCTGCTGATTGTGCTGCTGGTCCGCTCATTTCTTTATGAGCCGTTCCGCATACCTTCTAGCTCAATGGTTCCCACGTTACTGGTTGGAGATTTTATTTTCGTTAACAAGTATAAATATGGGCTTCGACTCCCAGTCACGAACATGAAAATAATTTCTCTTGGAGAACCACAAAGAGGCGATGTGGTCGTGTTCAAACTGCCTGCGGACCCAAGCACTAACTACATAAAGCGGCTCGTTGGCTTGCCAGGCGACCAGATTACCTACCGTAACAAGCGTCTGTCGGTAAATGGTGAACTGGTTCCGCTCATTCAGGAGGGGCCCTACGAGGGTAAAGATCCTGCGGGTGCGAACCGTGCCACAGAACAGCTTGGCGAGGTTAGGCATGATGTGCTACTGATGCCGCGGCAATTGAGCCTGGAAGGCACATTTACGGTGCCTCAAGGGCACTTTTTCATGATGGGCGACAACCGTGACAACAGCAGGGACAGCCGCTACCCGGGCGTAGGTTTTATTCCCGAGGAGAACGTTGTTGGCAAAGCGGTCCGCATATGGATGAATTGGAGTTTTCCCGGTGCTCCAGTATGGCGGAGAATTGGCGCCCCAATTACATAGAGTAGTTTTCGGGAAAGGAGTGCAAGTGATGCGCAACAGGCAACAGGGAATGACGGCGATCGGGATGCTCGTTCTTGCAGCTATTGTATTTCTTATTGGATATGCTGCGCTAAGGTTAACGCCCATATATCTTGAGCATATGAAGGTGCTGCAAATTCTTAACGATGTGAAGATCGAATTGGACGGTCAGGAAGCGAGTGTCGCCAGGGTTCGCGCGTCGATCGGAAACCGTTTAAATATCGAAAGTGTCATGGGGCTGGATGTCAGGGATTTTAAAATCACTAAAACCAGTATTGGCGGCGGCTATGTCGTACAGGCCAAGTACCCTAGAAAAGCGCACTACGTTGCAAACATTTATCTGTTAGCCGAGTTTGATGATACGGTTGAGATTCTTAGGTGAAGCCCCCGGGCGATTGGGCGGCAGAACATTTACGCTATAAATTTGCAGCTACAAGCCTGCTAGAACAGGCGCTCACGCATCGTAGCACCGGTTCGACGAACAATGAACGGCTCGAATTTCTCGGCGATTCCGTACTCGAATTAATAGTTTCCGCGCAACTGTACCAGGCCCAGCCCCGCGCCGATGAACGGAGTTTGAGCCGCA